>CAJMLL010000009.1 GCA_905214225.1 uncultured bacterium
ATATTATTCCACAAATGCACTTCTTATCGGCACGATTATGTGCTAGAATATGGAAATATACAGGTGCTGAAATAGATGGAGTTGCAATATTGACTAACTATTACAACTTTATAACACATGATTCATCGCAATTTACGTCGAATCATGCATTCACATCTATTTACACCAATATAATTGCACGCAAGACAAAGAAAGTGCTCTTTCCTGTTACTGGAGGAGCCAATTACACGAATCCCAAAACAAAAAAATCAAAACTCCTATTAACATCGGATATGTAGATAGCAAATATAGTATCAAAGTTTATTGCAGGACTGCCTGCCAGAACTCACCGTCAATGACTCCCTGAATCATTGACACGGCTGCTTGATTTCACCGTGCAGCGTGCTCATAGCTATCAGCATTTACAGCAACACCCTATTATAGAAAGGAAGGACAATGTACTTTCAGATACAGCTTGAAAATTTACTCAACGATATGAAACATCAGCTGAAAATGTGGCGGCAGGAGCTGAAGAATCTTCCTCCCGGTCAGATTACCCGCCGGAAGCGGAAAATCACAATCAATTATTACCACTGGATTCCCCGGACCGGCAATGCCAAGCGGGACAAATTCATAAATATCACGGATGACCAGGATATGATCTGCCGGCTTATTCGAAAAAAGCATCTTCTAAAGGCCATACCCCTCCTGGAAGATAATATCAGGGATCTGGAACACTGTATACATAATTACTCCCGTACAGATGCTGTCCACATCATTCAACATCTCAACACGATTTATTCTGACCTTCCCGCAGAATAATTCACAGAATCCGGGGTACTGATAAGTTGGCAGCAGGATTCACACCGCAACCTCAATTTCCACCCGGAACACCTGATCAACACCGATGTTCAGGGCGAACCTGTCCGTTCCAAGAATGAAATCATTATCGCAAACCAGCTCACCATGCACGGCATTCCATTTAAAATTGAAGAACCGCTCAACTTTTTGGACCATCATATTACAGTTCATCCGGATTTTACCATCCGACGGCCGCGTGACGGAAAACTATTTTACTGGGAGCACTGTGGAATGGTCACCAACCAGAAGAAAATCGACGACCATTTCCGCAAGCTGCAGCTTTACCAGATGCATGGAATCGCGCCTTGGGACAACCTGATTGTCACCTATGATAACAAGGAAAGCGGCGTAAACGCCAAGCTGATTAAAGCAATCATTGAAAGCGAACTCTTATAGCAGAAATGCGCTGACCACTCTGACCTTCATGTTCACAGACAGCCTGAAAGAACTGATTTTCACGCTGAATCTGGCGGTGCACAGTAATTCCTTCATTTCAAGCCTGCGGGAAATTGACTCCTAATTTCACATTTTGTTCTGACTCTTGCCAGGGATACTTTGCCGCATTCCAAATACAGTATACAGTGCATATCCCCGGCCGATGGATTCTCCATCCCTGGACACTCCCTGTGCGCAGAAGCTATAATGATTTTAATCTCATCAACTGATAATTGACTATGCCGGAAATCGGAAGTGCGCTGTACAGTAATAACGGGAAGCTTCGCAGCATTCCCGAAGCAGTCGGCACATCCATAAAATAAGGAGAATCGAAGAACATGAAAACGACGGAAAACAGCCATTTCACAGGCAATCACATGACCGATCAGCAGAACGAGAACCCGCAGAATCAGGGAGCGGCGGAATTGCAGTCCGGCACAGACGATAGCAGCTCCATAAGATGTTTCCGGCTGCAGGATTCATCGATGGAAATTCCGGACCTTGAGGCGCTCAACCTGGAGGCCTTCCCTTCCAGCGAATACATGTCCATCCCGGAAATGATCCGGGTCTGCCGCGTGATCGGCGGAGAGGCGCTCGCCTGGTACTATCGCGGAGAACTGGCGGGATTTTCTCAGTCTCTGGTCAACCGCCATACTGCCTATCACACCTACCTGGCCATCATGCCATCCATGCGCTCTCATGGTCTCGGACAAAAAATAATCGCAAGGATCATCGCCCGTAATCTGCCGCGGCAGTCGGTTCTCGATTTTGAGTTTCTGGACCCGGCCGCGGAAAATTATGGGATCAGAAAGCGCCGCAAGGCGCTCTATCTTAGAAACGGTTTCCACGAAACCGGATTCTATACCGTGCTCTCAGGTGACCATTTTGAAGTCTGCTGCACAGGAGGCCCGCTGGACACTTCTTCGCTGAAAGATATCTTCCAGAAGCTCAGCCGGGAGCAGGAGATTTTTGCCGGCATACTGGCGCCAATATCCTCAGCAGATTAATATCACTGGGAATAACTACAGCTTTCCCGCTTCTGGGCATATGCTATACTGACGAACAGACAATCAAATCTGAAAGAAGGCCTTTATGAATCATACAAGCAGAAAAGTATCTAGAAAAATCCTCATCGGAATCACCGCCGCGACGCTGCTGTTTTCCACTTTAGCGCTTCCTGTTACTGCGCATGCAGCCACTTCCGCTTCATCCGCAAAAAGCTCATCGGCATCGACATCGGCCAGCTCATCCTTCACATATTCCTACTCGAATATGTATGACAAGTCATCGCAGAAGAAGGTCAGCAGGGCGCTTTCTGCCGCAGGGATTTCCCAGAAGAACATCTCTAATTTCCTGAAGAATGTCAATGACTATAACAAAACGATCAAAGGAACGGGACTGGTTAAATCCGGTTTTAAGACGATGGAAAACACGCTTCCGAAGTACAACGATGTGAAGCAGTCCCAGCTCTGGGAGAAAAAGTACACGACCTTTCCGGGTAACAATTGCAGAATCACTGCTTACAGCCTGCTGAACGGAAAAATTGCGGTACAGAATTACGCAAAGGATAAATACACCACCTTATTCCTTGACAAGGAGGCTTTGTCGGAGACACCGTATCCCTTCCTGTCTGCAGCATCGAAGAAGCAGTTTCTGTCCTTCTACGCGCCGGTGACGACAACGCTGACAAAGAAGCAGAGTGTTCATGAGAAGAAGCTGCTGGCGGCATGGAAGAAGCGTGGGGTGAGTTTCAAGACCGGGAAGGCGAAGCTGATTTCTGTGGTCATGCACTCGTATTTTTCCAAGAGCGAGGATTACCTCTTCATCGGCCACACGGGCGTGCTGGTGAAGTCGGGCAGCGGATACCTGTTTATTGAGAAGCTGGCGTTCGAGTCGCCTTATCAGGCGGTAAAGTTCAGCTCGAAGAAGGATCTGAAGGCCTATCTGCTGAAGACCTATGATGTGGATCAGAATCAGCCGACGGCGCATCCCTTCATCATGGATAATAACAAGATGCTGTAAAACACCGGAGGGTAACAGAAGAACACGAAAAAACAGAGCCATGACACGGTTATGCTTCCCGCGCCCTGGCTCTGTTTTATTGTCCTTGTTCATCTGCCGCCTGTCAGAAGAACCATGTAATTCAGTACGTACTTCGCTCTGATATAGAGTCTGCAATGACGTCCGTTATGCAGTCCATAGACTGATTTATGCACGAGCTGTCCTGCTCCTAACCTCTCGGTCCGGCCTCTGCGATTTCTTTATCCATGTCTGGATAATTTTCATCAAAGTTTTTCTTAAACATTCCGGCGAGACGGCGGGCAGTCTGGTCGTAGGCCTCTTTATCTGCCCAGGTGTCGCGCGGATTCATGACTTCGGATGGAACATTGCTGCAGGACTGCGGAATGTCGAGATTGAATAAATCGTCGTGTTCGAATTCGGCGTTTTCAATTTCTCCATTGAGTGCAGCGGTGACCATGGCTCTGGTGTAGCGCAGTTTCATTCTGGAGCCTGTGCCGTATGATCCGCCGGTCCATCCGGTGTTGATCAGATAAACTCTGGTCTGGTATTTTTCGATTTTTTCACCGAGCATTTTCGCGTAAACGTTCGGATCAAGCGGCATAAACGGCTGACCAAACAGGGTTGAGAATGTCGGAACCGGCTCGGTGATGCCGCGCTCTGTTCCTGCGACTTTAGAGGTGAAGCCGGTTACGAAATGATACATCGCGGCTTCTTTTGACAGTCTGCTGATTGGAGGAAGGACGCCGAAGCTGTCTGCAGTCAGGAAAATGATCACCGACGGAATTCCTCCGACGCCCGGGATCGCTGCATTCGGGATATATTCAATCGGATAGCCGACACGGGTATTGTCTGTGATGGAGTTATCGCTGTAATCCGGCTGATGGCGGTCATTCAGGATAACGTTTTCCACGACGCTTCCGAAACGGATGGCGTGATAGATATCCGGCTCTTTCTCTTCTTCCAAGTCAATGCACTTGGCATAGCATCCACCTTCGAAGTTGAAAATTCCACGATCGGACCAGCCGTGCTCATCGTCTCCGATCAGAAGTCTTGATGGATCCGCGGAAAGTGTGGTTTTTCCTGTTCCGGAAAGGCCGAAGAATACTGCGGTATCGCCTGTTTCCGGATCCATATTGGCGGAGCAGTGCATCGGAAGCACGTCTTCAAACGGCATCAGATAATTCATGACGGAGAAGACGCTCTTTTTAATTTCTCCCGCATACTGAGAACCTGCGATCAGAACCATTTTTGCCTCATAATCGATTCCGATAAAGGCCTCTGAATGGGTGCCGTCGATTTCCGGAATACACTTAAATCCTGGTGCCACAATGATCGTAAAGTCTGCGTCGCCGTAATTTTCCAGCTCTTCATCGGTCGGACGGATCAGGAGATTCCGGATAAACAGGTTTTCGCTGGCCAGCTCATTGATGATGCGGAACTTCTTGGTGCAGTGCGGATCGGCTCCTGCCATTCCATCAAAAATGAAGATTTCCCGGTCCTGAAGATAAGCGGCCATTTTGCCTTTGATCTGATTGAAGGCCTCTCTGCTGATCGGAACGTTGACCTTTCCCCAGTTAATCTGATCATGAACCCCTTCTGTATCCACGATGAATTTATCTTTTGGGGAGCGGCCCGTATATTTACCAGTCTGAACCACCAGGGCACCGGTATCACTCAGTATGCCCTCTCCCCTTCTCAGGGCGATCTGTGTCAGCTCTGCCGGAGAGAGATTGCGGTATACTGCTTTCGGATGGATAATTCCCAGTTTCTCTAAACCAAATGTATTCATATTTCTTTTCTCCAAATCAATATTATTTCAAACAACTAATTTAATGCGTATTTTTCTATTAAGGCAGAGAAGGTATTATTAATCCTGACCAGCCGGCACTTTTCGTCTGCCGGCCGGTCAGATATTTCCTTGCCGGATTACTTTTGTCCCGCGGAAATTACACGGAAAACCTGCTCTGCAGTGTCGGCCATATTCTTCTGCGCAGTCTCTGTGTCCATAGCCTCTTCCAGACTGCAGATGCGGCGGAGGATCGGGAAGAAGGCGGTGATGCCGTGATCGTTGCAGTATCTGGCGTCATCGGTCACGCTTCCAGAAAATGCCAGTACCGGAATGTCGTATTTTTCCCCGAGGCCGGCAATTCCAGACGGTGCCTTACCCATGACGGTCTGGCGGTCCAGCTGCCCTTCTCCGGTAATCAGATAATCTGCGTCTTTTACGACTTCCTCCATGCCGGTGAAATCAAGAACCAGGTCGACACCCGGAACCAGCTCTGCATCCAGGAAGGTTCTCAGCGCAAAGCCCAGCCCGCCTGCTGCGCCGCTTCCCGGATAATCCGGATCGGCATCTTTCACGCATGCTGAAGATACTTCTGCATAATGGGAAAGCCACTGGTCAAGCTGCTTTACCATCTCCGGCGTCGCGCCTTTCTGCGGGCCGAACACAGCGCTGGATCCCTGCTCGCCGGTCAGTGGATTTCCCACGTCAGAAACCACACGAATCCGGCATTCAGAAAGCCTTGAATCCGCGTTTTCTGTGCGGATTTCTGAAAGTTTTCCAAGTCCTTCTGCTCCGAGGGGAATCGGACTGCCCTCTTCATCGAGAAGTTCAAAGCCCAGTGCCTGCAGCATTCCTGCGCCGCCGTCATTGGTCGCGCTTCCGCCGATTCCGAGGATGATTTCCCTGCATCCCCGGTCCAGGGCGTCTTTAATCATCTGTCCGACGCCATAGGTCGATGTTTTATATGGATTCAGCTGATCTTTTCTGACCAGGGTAATTCCTGATGCTGCGGACATTTCCATGACGGCAGTACTTCCGTCCAGAACCGCATACTTAGCGCTGACCGGGTCCCCCAGAGGCCCCTGAACTTCTGCAGCGGCGTCTTCTTTTACCCGACCGGCAGCAAGGGCATCTACCGTGCCCTCGCCTCCGTCTGCCATCGGACGCACAATTACATCAGCATCCGGAAGAACGCGCAGGATTCCTGCTTTTGCGGCTTCTCCTGCCTGCGAAGATGTCATGCAGCCTTTAAAAGAATCTATCGCAATCACGATTTTCATTCAAATGTCACTCCTTGCTTCTAAAGCGGATACGCTTTATTCTTTTTGTCCATCGCCATGGCGGAAAGACCGGTCTGCTGGGCTCTTCTGTACTTGAAGAATTCTTCAGCAACCTGCGGGAACAGCGCATAGGAAAGTGCGTCTTCCGGCTGCTCCGCCCATGGCGCGCTTTCTTCAATGAATATCTCCATCTGTGGAGGAATATGGTCTGCCGGGCGGTCTGTAATGCGTTCTTCTCCCGCTTTCAGAATCTTTTTCACAACTGATTCCTTCATCGGACGCACGGTCTGACCGAACTCGCCTCTGACCAGCTTCTTTGTTTCGTTTGGCACCATCTTATAGCGTTCTCCGGTCAGGACATTCAGAACGGCCTGGGTTCCCACGATCTGTGAGGACGGAGTTACCAGCGGCGGCTCGCCCAGATCTTCTCTCACACGCGGAACTTCTTCCAGAACTTCCTCCAGTCTTCCGTCCTGCCCTGCCTGATGCAGCTGGCTGATCAGGTTGGACAGCATTCCGCCCGGAACCTGATATTTCAGCGTATTGACATTGACGCCCAGAACCTTGGTGCTCATCAGTCCGTTTTTCAGGCATTCCTCACGGTATGGTTTGAAATAGTCAGAAACCTGCATGATTTTCTTAAGGTCAAGTCCCGTGTCATTCGGGCCGCCCTGAAGAGCCCTGACCATGACATCCGTTGCCGGCTGGGATGTGCCGAGAGCGAATGGCGCAGAAGCTGTGTCGATGATGTCCGCTCCGGCTTCTACCGCTTTCAGACAGGACATCGCTGCCATTCCAGACGTGTAATGGGTGTGAATATCGACTGGAAGAGAGGTTCCCCTCTTCAGGGCTTTTACCAGCTTCTCCGCGTCCTGCGGAACCAGAAGGCCCGCCATATCCTTGATGCACAGGGAATCCGCGCCCATTTCCTCAATTCTTCCTGCCAGCGTCTCCCAGTACTTTAAGTCATACGCTTCGCCCAGCGTATAAGACAGGGCGATCTGCACGTGTCCGCCCTCCTTTTTCGCGGCATTTACTGCCGTCCTGAGATTTCTGAGATCATTCAGGCAGTCGAAAATCCGGATGATATCGATTCCGTTGGCGATCGACTTCTGTACGAAATATTCTACCACATCATCGGCGTAATGATTGTAGCCGAGGATATTCTGTCCGCGGAAGAGCATCTGCAGCGGAGTGTGCTTAAAGTGCCGCTTCATCATACGCAGACGCTCCCATGGGTCCTCCTTCAAAAAGCGCAGGCAGGCGTCGAAAGTCGCGCCGCCCCAGCACTCGACCGAATAATAACCGATCTCATCCATCAGATCCAGAACCGGCTCCATCTCCTCACTCGGCATCCTGGTTGCAATCAGCGACTGATGCGCGTCACGGAGTACGGTTTCCGTAATTTTTACTTTTCCCATGTCCGCCTCCTATTTAATCTTCACCAGTGTGCTTCCCATCTCCACAGCTTCACCTTCTGCTGCCGCACTGCTGTCCATTACCTTCACTTCCGGACTTTCATTTGCGATAACTCCGATGGTCTGCCCGTTGATCCGGATCAGTCCGGAAGCAATTCCGCTGCCGCTCAGCGCTTTTATTCTTAAAAATATCCGGTCGTCCGCAAGTTCTTTCACCACATCTTCTCCATGCAGCTGTGAAAAATTCTCCGCGGCACGGTTTAAGGAATCCTCAGCAGCTTCATATTCATAACCGCCCAGATTGTCTTTTGGAAGAAAATCTACCAAGCTGCGGATTTCTTCTGCTATCTCCTCAAAGCTTCCTTTGAAATCAATGCTTCCGGCTTTTCCTGATGATCAGAGGACTGAAGCTGCTCATCCTTGTTTCCGATTACTGCATCGGAAGGAATCAGATACAGCTGTGCCTGATTTTCCAGAAGCAGGAAATCTGACATCTGCGCACAAACCGCCTGGCTGCCTCCGCAGTTTCCCGATTTTTCATGCAGAGGAAGACTTGTTATTCGTGTTTTCTTCTCTTTTCTGCATATCCGATTCAATTTTTATTGTAATATTCTGAAATTATATCTTTACTGCTGTGAAGGCTTTTCCCTTGCTCTTTGACTTTTGTCCGAAAAAGAATCGGAGGCGGCGGAACAGGTCGTCCTGCCGCCTCCGCAGCCTTATCGGAAGTAAAAGTATAGGAGTTGTGTATATGATATTAATTTCCAGCTTCTTTAGCGATCTGCGCGGTGATCTTCAGATATTCATCGATATCGGAAGGTCCGTAGCAGTGCAGCGGGGAAACACGGATCGCGCCGGCTCCCTTCGCGCATACTAACATTCAAACAGCTTATTTGAAAATTCCTTTTCCAGTTTCTAACCTTCACTGATACATTACATCTTCTTATTCTCAATCTTCCTCCACGCCTCTGTCGTCAGACAGCTTTTTTCCGGGTCTTTGACCAGAGTTTCCCACAGCGGGAATGGCATGGTAAGTGTCAGATATCTGCTGAGTTCCCGGTTTCTCTGTGAAATATCAAAGAGTCCCATAACAGCTTTCTGTTCTGCTTTTTCCATCTCAGAAGCGGCGAACATAATCGACTGACAGGCGGAGCAATAAGGTACGATAACATTCTGTGCACGTCCATTATGCGCTCCAAGCATGATCACGAGTGCAGAGATCTGATCCGGGTCAGCATAAATCCAGACCAGGTCCGGCCTGCCTGTTTTCTCCCATTTACTGTATGGTGAAAACACAACTCTTGGATACCCTTTCTCTGAATATGGAAGACTGTTTCTCCATTTCAGTGCTAATTCCTCTGTGCAGTAAAACCGCTCGCCTTTTTTCATGAAATCCGGCACCTGGGCCTGCTCTCCATAACCCTGTGACAGCATTTTTTCAATATCCGGCCGCAGCCTTGTAAAACCATCCCCAAAGCAGCATCCGACAGCACCTCCCGGACAGCTGCAGCTTTCCTCGTCAATTGCAATCACTTTACCCCGCGACGCTGCACTGATGTACGGAATCACACAATTATGCGGACGGACGGGTGCCTCCAGATCTACTGCTATACTGGTGTTTCCCAGATAAATCCCCACCGGTTCCCTCTCAAGATGAAGATGAGACAAGATTTCCTTTGAATTCTTTTCAATTTCTCTGTCTGCTGTTTCCATATTCTGCCTCCATTACGATGTGCTATTTCCATATAACTGTATTATAACTAAAACTTCCCACACCGTAAATGTGTGTTGAACCTTGAAAATTCAATAATACAGACAATTAAAAAGGCACAGATGCTGCTTTTAGTATAATTAAGTTGGCAAAAAAATCTAACGAAAGGAGCCACCTATGCCAACTTCAATTTTACCACATGATCAGGACGGACAGACGGACAGAAACTTTTTACTGCGATTTCTTCTTTTTCCGCACTTTCAAAATCGGTGCTCTTCTACGCAAGTGTAATGCACAGAAGGAAAAAGGGATTCCTGTCATCGATATCTTCAAATACAAGCTCTGCAATGTCTTTACTGGACGCAGTATGTATATGCAGCAGAAGACAGGTTCATTCAGGGAATCATTTTCCAAGCTTCTGGTTTTCAGTGGTAGACACGTACTATTTGCCGCTTACGGAAGAGCGCGTTTATGCATTCGTTGTTGACGATAGTCTGTTCGAACGTACGAGCTGTAGGAAAACCGAGCTTGCTTCCCATGTGTTCGATCATACCAGGATGCAGTATCGCAAAGGATATCGTTTGATGACTCTTGGGTGGACGGACGGAAACACCTTCTTGCCAGTCAACAGTTCCCTGATTGCTTCCCGTAAAAAAAAGCAATCTCATCGGTCCGACCGTCAAATATGATGGACGTTCTCTCGCCGCGAAACGCAGACAGCTTGCGCAGATGAAAGGGACGGATGTCATGATTGAATTGCTGAAGCAGGCTCAATCTGTCGGTCATCATGCAGATTATGTTCTGTTTGACACCTGGTTTTCCAATCCTGCGCAGCTCATTGCCGCCATGATAGAAACTCTAAACAGTGTTTTCAGGCCGACAGAGGCGCAATTTAATATGTTTCTGAAATTATTTATGGAACGTCTCCCGGAATATATTCGTAACTCGCTGGCCACGGCAGTCTTGGAGGGATAGTCCACTAATTAGTCATCTGTATTATTGAATTTTCAAAGAGCAGATCCCATCCGCACTAACTATTAGTCATATCAATAACGCTGCCCTCTGCTTTAGCTGTTTATTCCCCGGAAAATATAGTAGAATGGAGAAAGTAATTGATTACAGACAGGAGGATATGAAATGAGTGATACACACGAAACAGTGAAGGAATATTACAGCAGTGTCAGCACGGAAAAGAACGGCCAGCTGGAGACTTCGGTCTGCTGCTGTTCTTCCCACGGCATGAGCGATCAGGTGAAAGCAATTTCCGCCCAGCTGCCGGACGAGATCCTCACGAAGTATTACGGCTGCGGATCTCCGCTTCCGGACGCACTTGAAGGATGCACCGTTCTGGACCTGGGCTGCGGCACAGGCCGTGACTGCTATGTTGCGGCAAAACTCGCCGGGCCAGAAGGACACGTTATCGGCATCGACATGAACGACGACCAGCTCGCCATTGCGAATAAATATAAAGAGGAAATGGCTGAAAAATGGGGATTTGATAATGTTGAGTTCAAAAAAGGATTTATCGAGGATCTGAAAAGCGCGGGAATTGAAGACGGGTCTGTCGACGTCGTCATCTCCAACTGTGTCATCAATCTTGCCGATGAAAAGCAGAAGGTTTTCAGCGAAATCTGGCGCGTTCTGAAGAAGGGCGGAGAACTCTACTTCAGTGATATTTTTGCAGACAGAAGAGTTCCGGATGAAATCAACCACGATCCTGTACTTCTGGGTGAGTGCCTGGGCGGAAGCATGTACGTAGAAGATTTCCGCAGAATGCTGTATAAAACAGGCTGGAACGACTACCGCGTCGTCTCCTGCACACCGGCACCGATCAACAACAAAAAAATCGAAGCCAAGGTCGGAAATATCGGCTACACTTCTGATACGATCCGCGCCGTCAAACTTCCGGATTACATCGAAGACGCCGCAGAAAACTACGGCCAGTTTGTCCGCTACAATGGCGGCATCGAAGGACATGAACATAACTGGGATCTGGACATGAACCACAGATTCTATAAAGATCTGCCGGTTTCCGTTTCCGGAAATACCTGTGCCATGCTGGAGCACACCAGATTCAGCAAGTACTTCACCATTTTCGGCGACCGCAGCCATCACTTCGGATGGTTTGAAGAGCCAGAAGGCGGATGCTGTGACGATAGCGGTGATGACGAAGGCGGATGCTGCTGCTAGGCGTATTCATTCTCTCCTCTGCACAGCAGACGGGACTGCTGTACGAAACATTAATGCGCACGCACACAGGCAAGCAGCCCCGTCTCCCGGCATAGAAATGATCAAAAACGCATTCAGGGATACGGTTACACATGGGCAACCGTATCCCTGTTTGTTGCTGCAATCCTGGTCGTCTTGCAGATCTTGGAAATTCTCTTTTCCAGGGCAGCTTTCATGTCCAGTTTTCCTTTGTCGCCGTGAACGAGCCAGATCAGGCTGCAGCCGCGCTCAGCGGCATCGACATAGGTATCCATCAGCTGCGGATACTGAGCATGGCTGCTGAAGCTGTCCAGACTCTTGACGCTGCAGCGGCAGCGGCAGGGCTTATGGTCAATGGTGAGTGTCCGCTGTTCCGAGCGGTGCTTGATTTTCCAACCCAGGCTGTCTTCTACCATATAGCCGCAGGTCAGAATACAGCAGTTCTTTCGCGGCAGGATTTCCTTCAGATACTGAACGGAGCGGCCCTGACTCAGCATGCCGGATGCAGAGCAGACGACTTTTGGCGACGGATCGGCGATGCAGGCAAGACTTTCATCACGGTCTTCAATGATGCGTATATTTTCCCAGCTCATCATTTCATCGAACTTTTCTTTTTCTTTTCCCCGCAGACTTCTGCTGTAGCAGCCGAGTAATTTAACGGCCAGCGGAGAATCTATTACGACAGGTATCTTAAAGGTCTTATCTTCATGGAAGATTTTCCAGAGCATATACAGCATGGTTTCCGTTCTCTGCATGGCAAAGGTCGGAATTAAGACTATTCCGTTATTTTCAATACATACTTCCCGGATGGTTTTCTCCATCAGTTCCAGATCCTTGCGCCGCTGGCACTTTTTGGCCGAACGCTTCGGATCGTTGTAGGTGGTTTCTCCGATCAGCATGGAGCATTTTACGACCGGCTGATAATCTTCGACAAAAGGCTGCTCGAACAGGGAGTTGCCCAGATCGCCGGTATAGCAGATCTTTTTCATCGTCCCTGATGGAAGGGTGATATAGAGTTCAATCTGGCAGGACCCGAAAATGTGTCCCGCAGGTACAAGACGGAAACTGACGTGATCCGTGATCCTGTGCATGGTCATTTCTTCGCATCCCCGGAAATGCGGAAGCGCCAGACTGACATCTTCCATGTTATAGACCGGTTTCTGCGCCGCAGAATTCTTTTTTGAAAGGATCCTTGCATCACGTTCCATAATTCTCGCCGAGTCCTCCAGAATCGGTCGGACGAATTCGACACTTTCTTCAGAAATGTAATACGGACAGTCACCGCCTTCTGCCGCAAACTTAGGCAGCAGACAGAAATGATCCGCGTTCAGATGAGATACGATCACCGCTGTAATATCCTTCGGCCTGAAGGAAAATTTCCGGCGGTTGATCTTGTACGCTTCAACGATATTTCCCGACTGATAAATTCCGCAGTCCAGCAGGATCTTCTCTCCGGACGGACATTCGACCAGATAGCAGGATCCGGTGACATCACTGGATGCCATGCCTGCGCAGCGTACCGTTACCTTCTCACTCAAAACTTTACGTGAAATAGGAATCACCTCCTGACAGGTGTTTTTTCTTAACTTTCTGGAAAAGAATGAATTCCCTTTCCACCTTCATTATATCCACAAAAGCTAGAATTGTGTGTATTTTCCTTTAAAATTCATGTAAAGATTTCTTCAGGAAGCGAGGGTGTCAGCGCAGCCTCCAGATGCCCTCTTCAGAAATCACCAGATCCATCAGAAGATCGTGCTCTTCCGTCGGGATGTCTTCTCTCATGATTTTCTCCCGGCAGACGATTGCGCGGAGGGCTTCTGTTTTATTCAGATAGCGGTCGTAGAATCCTCCGCCGTAGCCGAGCCGCCTGCCGTCGTGACTGCAGCTGCAGCAGGGTACAATCGCCAGCTGGAACTCTTCTGGAGAAATCATGGCGCAGGATTCTTTCGGCTCCAGAATCCCCCAGGTTCCCGGCTTAAGATCCTCTTCAAGGCTGTTGATTTCATAGGCGTCCATCTTCCCAAGGCCATGGCAGCGCGGGACAGCGACCCGCTTCCCGTCCTTCAGCATCTTCTGAATCAGCTGATGCGTATCTACTTCCGTATCCATGCTGACGAAGCAGAAGACTGTATCTGCCTTCTGGTATTCCGGAAGGGAAAGAATCGCTTCGCGGATTTTTTCATCCGCCTGTCTGCTGTATTCCCTGTCCAGCGCTTTAACGGCCTCCTTCACCAGTGCCCGGATCCGTTTTTTCTCTGCCTTGATCTCCTGTGCTCCCATTTTCTTCTCCCGACGCGTCTTCCCTTAAAACGATTTTCAGAAAGAAATCCCGTCCCGGAATCTCATTCTGTCTTTATACCCAAAGTATAGCAGATAATTCCAGGGCGGGATGCTGTCATCATGTTCTTTTTATTTTACAGACAGCGATTTCCCTTGCAGGTGTATTTTTTGTCCGGAGAAATTACTTAATATCAGGACTCCGGCTGCTTCTGGTCAGACCCGCCTTCATACAATCCTCTCCGATTGTATAAACACAGTTCAGTTGTAATATCTTGATATACATCCAGAACATAGGTTATAATAATTTGATATTTACAGGACTGAACGATTCAAGGCAGATTTTCTTTCGCCACTCTTTTCCCGGACAAAAACAAACAGCAAAAGAACAACGTGAATATTCTGGCCGGCACTGTGCTTCGGAGCGCCCTCTGCATCCAGAGCAGGTGCGGCCTTGAAAATATCAGGGGAGGAGTATATTTTGTCCATGATCTGGAAAATCTTCTTCCGGGACCTGAAACGGCTCGGATCCAATCTCATCGCTCTCGTCGTCATTATCGGCGTGTGCCTGATCCCGGCACTCTATGCCTGGTTCAACATTGCGGCCAATCTTGACCCCTACAGCCACACCAGAAACATCAAAATCGCGGTTGTGAATCTGGATCAGGGGGGAACACTAAATGCATCTGCCCTCTCCCCGTCTGCAAAGAATCAGCAGACGAACCTTGCGCTCGGCAGTATGGTAGTCAGCAATCTGAAGAAAAATGTCCAGCTAGGCTGGCAGTTCGTCGGCAGCCGGCAGGCCATGCAGGGCGTCCGGAGCGGAAAATACTATGCGGCAATCGTCATCCCGAGTAATTTTTCCTCCTCGATTCTCAGCATTCTGAACGGAAAAATTCACCGGCCGCAGATTATCTACTACAGCAATGAAAAGAAAAACGCAGTAGCGCCGAAGGTTACGGACACCGGTGCATCCACCATCCAGCTGAAAATCAACCAGACCTTCGTATCCGTCGTCTCGGACACCATTACGCAGGCGCTGGGAACTTACGTCGTGGACTCCCGCGGCAGGCTGACCAATGCAAAAAACAACGTCCTGTCCAGTCTTTCTTCTGCATCGGACAATCTTTCTGATTCCCAGAAAACCATCAGCAGTTTCCAGAGTAACTGCGCAGATGCACAGAAAACCATCTCCTCGACCTATAAACTGCTGGATCAGCTGGACAGTACATCGTCTGATGCCCTGACCACGGTCAATCATACAGAAAAGCTTCTGAAAGCTGCCAGAAAAAGCAGTTTAAGCTATGCAGGAACACTCAGCAGCTCTGCGGATACCGCTGCTGCGGCCATCAACAGCCTGCAGAATGATACGATGACATCCTCCGGAAAGCTGACCTCTTCTATCAGCCGGGCCAGCGCAGAAGTCGATTCTCAAATTGCGCAGATGAAGGCCATTATTAATTCTAATCAGGAAATGATCGACCAGATGGAAAGCCTGCATGAACTGCTGAAAACCGATACGAAGCTCTCTTCTGATATCACCCGGCAGATTACCCTTCTGAATGAGCAGAACGCAAAATGCAGAAAAATCCTTTCCGCGCTGAACTCTGCCAATTCTGCAGTCAGCAGGGCCAACAGACAGGCAGAGAATCTGAATTCCACGATCAGCAGTCTTGCATCAAACGGAAACAAAAACCTTCAGAAGATGAGAAACAGCCTGTACAACGGGAGCACGGAAACGGTGAATGACAGCTTCAACTCCGCGATTTCCGCCTGTGACAGCGCAAAAAATATTTTTGAAGATCTGCCGTCTGACAACAGGCAGGTCAGAAGCACGCTGAAGGCCGTCAGCCAGGGCTTAAGCGACACCAGCAGCGCGCTGTCCGCTTCAAAAAGCACACTGACGGCCGCAAAGAAAGACCTGGACCAGATCCGGACGGATCTGAACACGCTGGTCTCTTCCGCGGCATATAAAAAGCTTTTGTCTTTGACAAACACGAACAAGAAGGAGCTTTCGTCCTTCCTGGCTGACCCGATCAATATGCAGAGCCATGTTCTCTACCCAGTGAAAAATTACGGTTCTGCAATGACGCCTTTCTACACCGATCTGGCGATCTGGGTCAGTGGAATTATCCTGGCAGCCATTATCAAACTGCGTGCCGACGCGGACGATGAAATCCCGGAACTTACGGCTGCTCAGGCCTATTTCGGAAGATGGCTTCTCTTTATCTTCCTGGGGCTCATACAGGCAGCCATTATCGCAATTGGAGACCTGTATCTTCCTAAAGTGCAGTGCCTGCATCCGGTCTGGTTCGTCATTGCCTCATTGATCAGCTCATTCGTTTTCGTTTCCGTCGAGTATTCGCTCTGTCTGACCTTCAATCATATAGGAAGAGCACTCTGTGTGCTTCTGGTCATCCTGCAGATTCCGGCCTCCTCGGGAACCTATCCGATTGAGATGACGCCGCTGTTTTTCCAGCGCCTTCATCCTCTGCTGCCGTTTTCCTACAGTATCAATGCCCTGCGGGAAACCATCGCCGGATATTACGACCACACATACTGGAAGAATCTGGGCATCCTGATGATTTTTGCGGGGATGGCTCTGTTTTTCGGTCTCGTTGTTCACCGGGCTATTCTGAATCTGAACAACCTGTTCGACGACCGTCTTGCCAGAACCGGATTTATGAGCTGTGAAAAGGAAAGTTCGGTCAGAAGCCAGGCAAGTTTAAGCCAGATGCTGCAGATCCTGACCGAAGAACAGGAAGGACGCCAGGCCGTACTGGACCGGGGCATCCGCTTCGAGCAGAAATACCCGCGCCGGGTGAGAAGAGGCTTTCGCGCCATCCTCATCATCCCGCTGTTCTTCCTGATCCTGGCCTTTGCCATCAACCATAAACTTCTCTTCCTGTCCCTCTGGGTAATTTCCCTGGTGGTCATCGCGCTTTATCTGATCGTGCTGGAATATATTCACGACAACCTGATCAACCGCCTCGGCATCCGCGATGTTCCTCAGGAAGAACTCCTGCAGCGCATCCGGGCCGCCGCCGCGAAAAGAAGAAAACGCCGGAAAGGAGATGATGACTAATGAAAAACATCATAAAAATTTTCATGGGCGACATCAGCCGTCTGAAGAACAATGTCATCGCCCTGATCGTCATCATGGGTCTTTCCGTTGTTCCCTGCCTCTATGCCTGGTTTAACATCGCCGCAAGCTGGGATCCCTACGGCAGCACCGACCAGATTAAGATCGCCGTCGTCAATTCCGACAAAGGCTACACCGGCGAGCTGATCCCTCTCAAGATCAATGTCGGTGAATCTGTAACCAATGAACTCCGGAAAAACACGAAAATGCACTGGGTCTTCACCACAGACAGGGAAGCCATGAACGGCGTAAAAAGCGGGGATTACTATGCGGCAATTGTGATTCCAGAAAGCTTCAGTGACGACATGATGAGCATGTTCAGCAGCAATGCCCACGCTACACGCATTCACTATTATGTCAACCAGAAAGAAAACGCCATCGCGCCAAAAGTAACCAATAAAACCGCCAGCACAATCAAACAGAGTATTAGTGAGAACTTTATGTCAACCATTGTTCAGGTAGAACTGGACCTGATGGACAGCCTGTCGAAACTCACCGGGACCACAAGCGGCACACAGCTTCTGACCAATTTCGAGAGCAATCTGAAAGACGCCCGCTCCTCCCTGCATTCGACGCAGACTATGATCCGCTCACTTTCAAACATGACCGGATCCCTGTCCTCCATCCTGAACACGACCTCTTCGATTCTGAAAAGCTCCGGCGTTCACACAGGAAATACAGGAGACAAAATTAAAAAAATCAAGAAGAAAACAGATCTGACTTCCGCTTCACTGAAAGGAACGCTCTCCGGAATGGATCAGCTCACAAAACAGCTGGATCAGGTCTATTCGCAGCTGGATAAACGGACTAATTCTGCCCTTTCCGACCTGAATAGCAGCGCAGAATCGGCAGATTCTTCCATTGCGGATATTCAGAGTGACGTCAGCACACTTCTGACGAAATACCAGACCGTGAGAAACAACCTGCAGACCCTGGATGACGCAGTCCCTGCCTCCATGACCGCCGCCCACCGTGCCAACGCGAAAATTCTGGGCCGCATGGACAGCATCATTTCCCTGATGGAGCAGCTTAAGACTGACCTTTCCAACACCCGGACGGCCATTTCAGGTGGACAGAAAGACCTTTCTTCCTATCGCAGCAAGGTAAAAAATGACCTGAACAGGATCCACTCTGCCGTCTCAGGCCTGGATAAGAAATACGACAGCAGCTGGAAAACGGATCTTCAGAAGGCCTATTCATCCCTTCTGAAAACAGCAGATTCCCTGGATAAGACAGAAGGTCTTCTCTCTTCTGTGTCTTCCAATGCGCTCTCCGTCAGCGCCGGAACATCCGGAAGCCTGAAACAGCTGAACAGCCAGCTGAAAAAATCTGCTGCTCAGCTTCAGAACGCCGACGCGCAGCTCGGAAAAGTCATTAAAGGCATCCGCCGCGTCATCGCCACCGGCTCCCTTCAGGAACTGACGAAAATCATGGGAAATTCGTCATCTGATATCGGCTCTTTCCTTTCCGCTCCTGTGGAAGTGCAGAAAGTCGCCGTTTACAAGGTGGAAAATTACGGCTCCGCAATGGCGCCCTTCTATTCCACCCTGGCCATGTGGGTCGGCGCCGTCATGCTCATCGCACTGATGAAAACCGAGCTTTCAAAGAGCAGAAGGCGGCTGATCAAGAATCTCCAGCCCCATGAATTCTATTTTGGACGGCTGATTCTGTTTACCATCATCGGACTGATTCAGGCAACGCTGATCACACTGGGAGATGTCCTCTATCTGCAGATTCAGTGTCTGCATCCCCTCCTGCTCCTGCTGGCCGGCTGGGTAAGCAGCTTCGTGTACGTAAACATCATGTACACCTTCACCCTGTCTTTTGGAGATGTGGGAAAAGCCATCTGCGTTGTTCTGATGGTGCTTCAGATTGCCGGTTCCGGAGGAACCTTCCCGATAGAGATGGCACCAAAGGCCTTCCGCATGATTTACCCCTTCCTGCCATTCGTCCACAGCATGACTGCCATGAGAGAGTGCATCGCCGGAATGTACGGAAATACATACTGGCTGTCGCTTCTGAAGCTCTGCTGCTGGCTGATTCCGATGCTGCTTCTGGGACTGGTCCTGAGAAAACCGGTTATCCGGATGAATGCATACTTTGAACGTAAACTGGAAGACACCAAACTGATGTAACGGCAAAAACCCCGCGCAGCCGCAAATTCTGCGGCAGGCGGGGCTTTCTTGATGTCGGCGTTACCGGGTGGATTTTGTCCTATCTGGACCGTCCATCAGCTCTGCGTAGGTGCTGACGATCTCGTTGGTTTCCTGGATCATCGGGAAAATATCTGCCTCATCGTCAAGATCGGCAATCTGCGAGGACCAGAAGGGCCCGAGCCTGGTGTTCACCTCAAAGGCACGCTGGAAACGGTCGTAATCGCTGGCGTACTGGCCCGCCAGCTGGAGATAGCAGGCGGACATCATCAGAAGCCAGCGGCTGCGGTCACTCTCCTGCTTTTCCTGCTGATAGAGTGTGTAGTAACGCTCGGACAGGCGCAGATGGTAAAGCTCATCGTTCTGCCAGCCGGAAATGACGGCATGGGGCGAAGCGGCCAGCATGTCCTGCTCGGCATCGGTCAGACTGTCCAGAAATTCCCGCTTTTCCTCCTCGCTCATCGCGGCTGCCCGCTGTTTCGCACGGCTGCGGACTTCCTGCTGGATCTTCTCGCCTTCCCGGTCAAAATCCGACTCATCAAGGTCGCCGGCCTGGATGCCGGAAAGCTGGCTCTGCCAGTCCTGCAGGGAATTCACAGCCTGGCGGTATGAATCGCCCTCCGGCTGACCGTTGTTTTTCTGTGCAGGTTCTTCAGCATCGGCAAATTTCTGCGCTTCTTCATCGGTGTTTCTCCGTGTCATATCCATCTGCTTTATATACGCAGCCATTTCTTTCTGCGCGGAATCAAAATCATTATCCATGATAACATTTCCTCCCGAAAAATTATTCGGCAGAATTATCCTGCCGGACCGGGCGGTCAGGCCCAGATATAATCATACCACAAAACATACATATTTATTACATTCCCGCCTTGAGAATGTTGCAGATTTCTCCGGATATCCATTCACGCATAGATATTCGGTTCTGCGCTTTGCTCAAAAAAACGGAATTCGAAGAACCGCTCCAATTTTCTTCACACATTCATCACAAATCGTCTAAAAACCGTTGATCCAGATCGGACTCTCGCATTTTCATCAAAATCTAACAGGAGAATAGTTACCCTTCCCATCTGTGCTTCCTGTAATCATTACAAACCACCCTTCAAGTTCCCCGAATCCCTCTGACAGAGGCGGAAAGCTCTACAATCTCACGCCCAGATAAAAATTCATTTGACAAATTCCCACTCCCGGTGCTATACTCAGCTCGTTATTTAAATTATTTTAAATAATAATTTTTAAATAAGATTTTTTAAGCATGCGTGGCGCAGGGGGGTGCGGGCCGGATACCACACACGGGGAAGCAATTCTTCCGCCGCTTCCCATCGGATCATCAGCCGGATACCCGGGCAGGCACCCCCTGCATAAGCGCAGCTTGAGAAGAAGCCGGCTTTCCGGCACAGGAGGGAAACGCGGGAACCAATCCCCGGCTTCCTGCCCAGAAGACCCTGAAGAGATCCGTCTCGGAAGCGTCTGAATCACGGCAATCCTGCTGCGCTGACAGTCAGGCAGTCAGAAAAAAAGGAGATTAAAAATGACATTCGATAAAATCAAAGAAGTAATGGTTGACACTCTGAGCGTTGAAGCAGATAAGATTGATCTGGAATCCAGACTGGATGAGGATCTGGGCATCGATTCCCTGGACGCGGTTGAACTTTCCATGGCCCTGGAAGAAGAATTTGACATCAAGATTCCGGATGACGAACTCCCGGACCTGAAAAAAGTCAGCGACATTGTAAAACTCGTAGACAAGCTGAAGAAGTAATTCGAGGCGCACAATGGAAAGTATGGAAATGTTTAGTGAAATTCTCCGGGATTTCAACCATTCGGACCTCATCTCCATGGATGTGGAGATGCCGGGAATTAAACTTTCATTGAAACGTGAAAGTGCCCCGGCTGGTCTGACGCAGGAAAGCAGCAGCCGGAATCCGGAAAACCGAAACCCTGCCCTTTCTTCCAGCCCGCTGGCGAAGCCTGCAGATACTGCCGGATCAGCTGCAGCATCCTCTTCTGAAGACACAGAAACAGGCCGGCAGGCCGGCGGCGGAAATTCAGCGGCTGACGCGGCTCCCGGTCAGACTGCAGATGCAGAATCTGCCGACAGCATCGTGAAAGCGGAAACTCCGCAGAATCAGGCAGAAACAATTCTCTGCCCTCTGGTCGGCGTATTCTACAGCGCGTCAGCCCCGGACGCAGACCCTTTTGTAACCGAAGGACAGCACGTAAAAGAAGGCGAAGTCATGTGCATCATCGAAGCGATGAAATCCATGAACGAACTGAAAGCGCCATATGACCTGACGGTAAAGAAAGTCTGCATCCAAAACGGCGATATGGCCGAATTCCACCAGGTATTATTCGAGGTCGAAAAATGCTGAAGAAAGTACTGATTGCAAACCGCGGGGAGATCGCACTGCGAGTCATCCGCGAATGCATGGACAACGGAATAAAGACGGTGATCATTTATTCAGAGGCCGATAAGGACTCCCTTCCCGTCATGATGGCCGATCAGGCCGTCTGCATCGGACCCGCCTCCCCTTCAGAAAGCTATCTGAATCAGGAGCGGATCATCACCGCCGCAAAACTCACCGGCTGCGACGCCGTACACCCGGGATTCGGATTTCTGTCTGAAAACCCGGATTTTGCGAAACAGTGTGAGGAAAACGGTCTGAAGTTCATCGGCCCGTCTTCTAAGGTCATTTCTGAAATGGGCGACAAGGCCAAAGCAAAGGAAATGATGAAGAAAGCCGGAGTCCCCGTCGTTCCGGGCTCTGACGGCCCGGTTTCTTCCATTGAGGAAGCCGGGAAAATCGCAGAAGAAATCGGTTTTCCGGTCCTGATCAAGGCATCTGCCGGAGGCGGCGGACGCGGCATGCGGCGTGCAGACAATGCAGAGGAATTTCCAGAAGCATACCGCGCGGCCAGTATGGAAGCCGAGGCCGCTTTCGGAAACGGAACGGTTTACGTTGAAAAACTGATCGTCAATCCCCGCCACGTGGAAGTGCAGGTCCTTGCCGACCAGTACGGAAACGTGATTCACCTGGGCGAGCGCAACTGCTCCATCCAGAGAAGAAACCAGAAAATGCTGGAAGAAGCGCCATGCTTCGGCCTGAGCAGCAAGACCCGCAGAAAACTCTGTCACGCGGCAGTCACTGCGGCGAAAGCATGCGGTTATGAGAGCGCAGGCACCGTCGAGTTCGTCATGGACGACCAGGAACAGTTTTACTTCATCGAAATGAATACCAGAATCCAGGTCGAACACCCGGTCACTGAGATGATCACCGGCGTCAATATCGTCCTGCAGCAGCTCCGCATCGCATCCGGCGCCCCGCTGAACATAAGCCAGGAAGATATCCACTTTAAAGGCCACGCCATCGAGTGCAGAATCTGCGCAGAAGATGCGGCGAACGGATTTTCACCGACTCCGGGAACCATTGATTTTGTTCACTTCCCGGGAGGCTGCGGCGTCCGCGTGGAAAGCGCCCTCTTCAGCGGCAGCACGATTTCCCCATGGTACGACTCTCTCGCCGCCAAGATCATCGTCCACGCCGACACCCGCGTGCAGGCCGTCCGAAGAATGCGCCGGACCCTGGCAGAGACCATCATCCGCGGCATTCCGACCACCCTGGACATCCAGCAGCTGATCCTCTACAACCGGAAATTCCTGCAGGGAAGTTACACCACCGGATTCGCAGAAGAAGAACTGCCTGCGATGATCCGCACACTCCGGACAGCAGGTACGATCGCCGATATCGAGGGACAAAAGGAAACTGCGCAAGAAGAAAACCTGCCAGACTAGCCGGAACCGCATGACAGACCACCGTACATTTCACTCCTGGCCGATTGATTTTTGTCCATGGAACATCTGAAACAGAAAGCAGAAGGGATTATGGAAAACGCATTTACACAAAGAAAAGCGATTATCCGGACCATCCAGAAACTGGTCCGTTCTGGAAAACCGGAAGCTGAGATCGAACATGATTTTGAGCTCCTTCCCTGCAGAAAATGCGGGAAAGAGTTCACCCGCGCGGAGCTGAAAAACAACCTGTATGTCTGCCCGCACTGCGGAAGATACGCCAAACTGTCCGCGCCGGCAAGGATCGCATTTACGGCGGACGCAGGCACGTTCCGGGAGTTAAATCGAAGTCTCCAGGGATCGAATCCACTTGGCTTCCCTGGATATGATGAAAAGCTGAAGGAAATGCGGGAAAAGACGCATCTCCGGGACGCGGTTCTGACCGGCACCTGCAGAATCGGCGGCTTCAAGGTCATGCTGGGCGTCATGGACAGTTATTTCATGATGGGCAGCATGGGCATGGCTGTCGGTGAAAAGATCACCCGGGCCTGCGAATATGCGACGAAGCACAAGCTTCCGCTGATTCTCTTCTGCTGCTCGGGAGGCGCGCGCATGCAGGAAGGCATGCTCTCCCTTCTGCAGATGACCAAAACCAGCGCTGCGGTGGCCAAACACAAAGAAGCCGGACTTCTTTATATTTCCATTCTCACCCATCCGACCACCGGAGGCGTCTGGGCGAGCTTTTCCGCGCTTGCGGACATTCAGCTCGCAGAGCCGGACGCCCTGATCGGTTTCGCGGGGCCGAGGGTGATTGAAGACACTATAGGAAGGAAACTGCCGCCGGGCTTCCAGCGGGCAGAATTTCAGGAAGAACACGGTTTTGTGGATGCCGTGGTCCAGAGGAAGGACATGCGGGAAAGCCTGATTCAGATACTCCGCCTGCACGACAGCAGCAAGAGGAAAAACTTCATCCCTGAACAATATTCTTTTTCTGAAGAACGTTTTGATGAATCTGTCGGTATACAGAATACGTCCGGTAAAGGGAGGCATGCGCAGAGAAAAACGGCGAATGCTGCAGACCCAGCAGACTTTTCAGGAGAAGCCGGATCTGCAGAATCTGCTGGGTCTTCGGGAACTGCAGATGCTGCGGTTTCTGCAGGATCCACAGGAAGGGAGAAATCCGCACTGCACGCCGGCACTTCCCTTTCCGCTGCAGACCGGCTCAGCATCGCAAGGCGGTCTGACCGGCCGACGGCAAAAGACTATATTCATGCGCTCTTTCAGGATTTCATGGAGCTGAGAGGCGACCGCTGTCTTGGTGAGGACGCCAGCATGATCGGCGGTATCGCATCCTTTCACGGGCTTCCTGTCACCGTCATCGGCCAGCAGAAAGGAAGAAGCCTGGAAGAGAATCTGAAATACCGCTTTGGAATGCCGAATCCAGAAGGATATCACAAGGCTGAACGCCTGATGAAAGAGGCGGAAATATTCCACCGCCCGGTCATTACTTTTGTGGATACGCCAGGCGCTTACCCGGGAAAAGAGGCCGAAGAACACGGTCAGGGACCGGCAATCGCCTCCTGCATCATGACCATGAGCCGCCTTCAGGTTCCGACCATCTCTGTATTTATCGGAGAAGGCGGATCCGGAGGAGCCCTGGCTCTGGCCTCCTCTGACCGGATTATCATGCTGGAAAACAGTGTATTTTCCATACTGTCTCCGGAGGGATTCGCCAGTATTCTCTGGAAAGACGCATCCAGATGGAAAGAAGCGGCAGAGGAAATGAAAATTACGGCAGGAGACCTGAAGAATCTGAAGGTTTGTGACCGGATTGTCAGTGAGCCTTACGGCGGTGCACAGAATACGCCGGACATCGTTTACCGGGGCGTCGATCTTGCCCTTTCGGAGGCACTCCTTGAGCTTCTTCCGAAGCGTCCTTCTGATCTGCTACAGACGAGATATAAAAAGTTCCGCCGAGTCGGTGCGGATGAAATCAGGAAAGGAGAATAAAATGGCCGGACTGAAATTCACAGGTTTTGGCGCCGCCCGGGGAGAAACCACGGTTACCAATGAGGAAATGCGGCAGTATGTCGATACCAATGACGCATGGATCCGGAAAAAAACCGGGATCCATAAACGAAATTTTGCCTTTAAGAAAAGCAACTGCGACATGGCCGTGGAAGCATCTGAAACGGCATTGAAAAACGCCGGGACAGACCCTTCAGAAATCGATGCGGTGATCGTCTGCACTGCGACTCCGGACCGGACGACCCCGTCTGTCGCCAATGAAACCGCCTCCCGCCTCGGCATGCGGGAGGACATCCTTTCCATGGATCTGAATGGCGCATGCTCCGGTTTTATCTATGGCTGCATCACCGCAAACGCCCTTTTATGTTCGCATAGCTGCAGAAAAGTTCTGATTGTCGGCAGCGAGCGCCTGTCTCAGGTTATCAACATGAAAGACCGGTCCACCTGCGTGCTTTTCGGAGACGGCGCAGGCGCTGCCGTTGCAGAATACCGGGAGGACGGCTTCTTTAAGAGCCTTTCCGGTCTGATTTACAACGACCATGCGCTCTACTGCAGCCGCTTTGATCCTGCCCTTTCTATGGCCGGACAGGAAGTTTACCATTTCGCCGTCAGCAAGGTGCCGGAGGCCACAGAGAAAATTCTTGCGCAGTCAAATTTGTCCGCGGAAGACATCGACTGGTTCATCTTCCATCAGGCAAACGAACGTATCATTGACAGTGCGGCGTCAAAACTCCATCTGGACAAGGAGAAATGCTTTAAAAATATCGCCGACTACGGGAACACGTCTGCGGCAAGCATCGCTATCGCGCTCGGCGAAATGCAGGAAAAGAAACTGCTTCAGCCGGGCATGAAAATCGTCTGCGTCGGCTTCGGTGCCGGCCTGACCTATGGAGCGATTGCAACAGAATTATAGAAATCAATACTTACTCACAGAGGAATAAGAATCATGAATAATCTTTCAGACCACATGAAGCTGCCAATCATTCAGGGCGGCATGGGAATCGGCATTTCCATGGGAAATCTGGCCGGCCACGTCGCAAAAGAAGGCGGAATGGGCGTAATCGCAGCGGCAGGAATCGGTTTCCGCGAGCCGGATTTCTATAAAAATCCTGTGGAAGCCGGGAGACGCGCCTTGAATAAGGAAATTCAGAAGGCCAGAGAAATCGCTGAAGGAAACGGTATCATTGCGGTAAATATTATGACGGCGGCATCGGACTATGAAGCCATGGCAAGGGCCGCTGTTGAAGCCGGAGCTGACGCCATCGTCTCCGGTGCAGGGCTTCCCCTCTCCCTTCCGGAATACGTCCCAGAAGGAAGCTGCATGATTGCGCCGATCGTTTCCAGCGGCCGGGCGGCAAAAATTATCATGAAGGACTGGCTCCGCCACCACAAGCGGCGTCCCGACTTCATGATTGTTGAAGGCAGCAAAGCAGGCGGACATCTGGGATTCAAAGCTGAAGAACTGCATAATGGCACGGCCAGATCACTGGAAGAAAATGTCAGCGACGTCATGAAAGAAGCCGGAGATATTCCGGTATTTGCCGCAGGCGGAATTTACGACCGCAGCGACGTGAAGAAATTGATCGATCTCGGCGCCGCCGGCGTCCAGCTCGGAACGAGATTTGCTCTTTCAGAAGAAGGCGATGCCAGCCAGGGCTTTAAAGATATCCTGCTGAGGGCGTCATCCGATGACGTAGAGATCATCACCAGTCCTGTCGGAATGCCGGGAAGAGCGATTGTGACCCCGCTCATTGAAAAAGTTGAATCTGGCAGCCGCGTTCCGCCGCAGCGCTGCGTCAACTGCATCCGCATCTGCAATCCGGGAACAACAAAATACTGCATCAGTCACGCCCTGATTGAAGCGTATTACGGAAATTATGAAGAAGGCCTCTTCTTCACCGGCGCGAACATCGGCAGGATCAATAAAATGCAGACCGTTAAGGAAATCATGCAGGAACTGAATCCTTACGATTAGAGAAGAAGGAAGAATAAACAGAGCAGGGCTCTGAGGAGGAATACATATGACAGACAATAAAAGACGTGTTGTCATTACCGGCATGGGCGGACTCAGCCCAATCGGAAACAGCAGCAGCGAAATGTGGGAAAACGCAAAGAAAGGAAAACTTGGAATCGGTGAAATCACACACTATGATGCTTCTGATTCTGAAATAAAATTCGCAGGCGAGGTTAAGGACTTCGACCCTTCCGCCCTGATGAGCCGTCAGGAAGCCCGCCGCCTGTCCCGCTTCACCCAGTTTGCCATCTCAGCAGCTGATGAAGCCTTCCGGCAGAGCGGCCTGGATATGGAAAAGGAAGATCCGCTCCGCTGCGGTGTCAATATTTCCAGCGGCATCGGCGGTCTGGACATTATAGAACGCGAGCACTCCAAGGCGCTGAAAAAAGGATTTGACCGGGTTTCTCCTCTGTTCATCCCGATGAGCATCACCAATATGGCGGCCGGAATGACGGCCATCCGCCTGGGATTCAAGGGCAGCTGCACCTGCCTGGTGACAGCCTGCGCTTCCTCCACTAATGCCATCGGAGAAGCCTTCCATTACATCCGGGACGGCTACGCAGAGGTCATGGCCGCCGGCGGAACAGAAAGCTGCATCACTCCCCTTGCCATTGCCGGATTCCATTCTATGAGAGCGCTGAGCAAGGCACAGGACCCTGCCAGAGCCTCCATTCCTTTTGACAGGGAACGCAGCGGATTCGCCATGGGTGAAGGCGCCGGCGTCCTGATGCTGGAAGAATATGAACACGCCGTGAAGCGCGGAGCAGCGATTTTAGGGGAGGTCAAAGGTTACGGCGCAAGCTGTGACGCGCACCACATGACCGCCCCGCTGGAAGACGGAAGCGGCGCCGCGGCATGCATGGGCATGGCGCTCCGCGATGCCGGGATTTCCCCGTCTGACATCGGATACATCAATGCCCACGGAACGGGAACTCCATTAAACGACAAGGGAGAAACCCGTGCGGTAAAAACCATATTCGATGATCACACGAATGATCTGATCATGTCCTCCACCAAATCCATGACCGGTCACCTCCTTGGCGCAAGTGGTGCGGTCGAAGCCATTCTTACGGTTTCTGCCCTTCAGGACCAGATCGCTCCGCCGACCATCGGCTACAAAGTACCGGATCCGGAATGCAGCATCGCATGCGCTCCAAACCAGGCCGAAAGCATCCGGACGGAATACGCCATGTCCAATTCCCTGGGATTCGGCGGCCACAACGCCTCCCTCGTATTCCGGCGCGCATAATTCTTCTCGCGCTGAACCATCTGAAAATATCCGGAAAATGGTTCACCATCTGCCCGGAAGACAGTAAACACGGTATCTCCATAAAATATTACCGGTATTTCTGTCCGGCACCTGTTCTGCTGCAGGATGCCGGCTTATTTTTTCTTTCTTGCTGTCTGCGCAGCAGGCATATTTTGTCCCCGGCCCATGCTGCATTTCAAACAGGATTTTCTGTAATTGCCCCTCAGGACTGTGTAAATTCAGATTAATTGTAGTATAATTTAACATAAAGACCATAGACAATCAAACAACAATCCATTAACAAAGAGGTGTATTTATGCTCGCGAGCAATTTTTCAAGGGTATATGATAAATTCAAGCTATCGCTGTATGAACGTCTGTTTACAAAATTTAACAATGACAGCAAGGATGCACTCTCCCCGTCAGAGGTCATCTGTATGGAAATCATCGTTGCTCTGCACCGTCCGACCATCAATGAGTTCACGAAGATGGCGCAGATGTCCCCGCCGAATGCGGCTTACCGGATCAACCGCCTGGTAAAGAAAGGCTACATTTACAAGCGGCAGAATAAGGACGACAAGCGGCAGTACACGCTGATTGTCACGAAAAAATACAAGGAAAATTACGGCGATATCTTTAATTACGTCGATCTGGTCAGTGAGCGGATTGAAAACCGTTTTCCGCCGGAAGACGTTGATAAACTGAACAAGATGCTGCGGATTATTGCCGACGAACTGATGCCGGAAATGAACGGTTTCCACCACGTCGAATCAAGGCTCGAGGATAAACCGTCCACTGCTAAAGCCGGGGACGAGCTGGAGGAAGAAAGCTCGGAAATCGAAGCCGGTGCCGCAGAGGAGGATGCAGCGGCGGAATAGCGGAATACAAGGCGCCTTCAGATGCATCTGAGACTCCCATGAAGGAAAACTTCCGACCGCAGGGAAAAGCATCCGTCCAGCTTCAGCACTGTCATGTAAACATTAAAAAACCGGAAGGCTCGGGATTCTGTCTGGTGATTCCCGGCGGCCTTCCGGTTATTTTTATTTTTCATGAGGTCTGCTGCCGCGGTACTATTTCTCCTTTTCTTCCGCCGCAAGCTGCGCTTCTTTATACGCGTCCTCCATTTTTTCGCCTTCTTGTACCTTTTTAGCGAATGTCTTCAGATCCATTTCATGTCCGTATTCCTGCAGACGATCAATTTCTTCGGCCAGGACATCCAGAATTTTCTCCAGATGATCCATCGACCCCTCAGGAGTTGCCACATTCATGAACAGATTTTCCACCTGTCCTCCCAGGCCCTGCATTTTCTGCACGATATTGACATACTGACGAAAATGCGGAGAAACATGCGCCTCTTTCAGCATTTCCAGATCTTCCTTTATCGCGCTGACCAGCTCCTGCTCATCCTTGTATTCGCCAAGATAGATGGCATAAGGACGCACCCGGTTGAGATAGATGATTTCATTTTCCTTGATCTCGTAAATATAGGTCGCGTTTGTATCACCGTCCAGCTTGAATTTAACTTTATTCACATAGGCCGGCGCATTCTTGATCTCTACTGCGCCCATCTGCCGAAGCATTGTGTTTGCCATACTCTCTGTGATTCTGTTAATGATCATTGCCGTTCCTTTCTAAATATTTCAGATTTCTTTTTCTTCTGTATATATTATTATACATCGCTTCCCGCCTGCCGGAACAGGATTTCACACATTTCCTGCTATGCAGTGAATCCGAAACGCAGAAGCAGCCAGATCATAGATACGATGATGGACATGATCATCACCGGGAAGCCCTTCTTCAGGTAAGACTGGAAGGTAATCGGATAGCCATGCTTTCCTGCAATGCCGCTGAGCACAACATTTGCGGACGCACCGATCAGGGTTCCGTTTCCGCCGAGACATGCGCCCAGTGAAATCGCCCACCAGAGCGGCTGCGTGTCCATTCCGTGCGCGCCAAGAGCGTGAATAAACGGGATCAGCGTAGCGACAAAAGGAATATTATCAAGGATGGAAGACAGCAGTGCGGATGCCCAGAGAAGGACCAGCATCGTGGCAATGACATGACCTCCGGTTGCGCTCATAATCAGTTTTGCCAGTGCGGAGATAATTCCTGTCTTCTCCAGTCCGCCGACCAGAACAAAGAGTCCGGTAAAGAACAGCAGGGTCGGCCATTCTACATTTGCTACAACCTCATCGATGTCAACATGTCCGATCAGCATCATGATGCCGCCTGCAGCAAGTGCAACGAAGGCTGTCTGATATCCGAACTGATCGTGGAACATGAATCCGATGATCACCAGGACGATCATGACGATGCTCTGCTTCATCAGCTTCGGATCCGCAATAGCCTTCTTTTCATCCAGCAGCATAACCTTGTGGATGGCCGCATCACTTGCATGCATATCCTTTCCATAGAAGAATTTCAGCATCGCAAATAATACCACCAGAATGATCACACACGGGACTCCTGTATTCAGCAGGAATGCCACAAAAGACAGATGCGCCTCGCTGCCGATCATAATGTTCGGCGGGTCTCCGATCATGGTTGCGGTACCACCAATATTAGAAGCAAAGATCTGTGCCATCAGAGTCGGCACCGGGTCTACTTCCAAAAGTCTGGCAATAGTAATTGTCATCGGGCCCATCAGAAGTACAGTAGTAACATTATCCAGGAATGCGGAACAGATCGCTGTCAGAATAACGAACATGACCATAATCCTCCATGGATCGCCGTTTACCTTCTTTGCAGCCTTGATGGATATATACTCGAAGAGTCCTGAGTGCTTGATGACGCCGACAAAGAGCATCATACCGATCAGAACCCCGAGTGTATTGAAATCAATGTACGATACCGCCTGGTCCAGTGTCATGACTTTAAATGCCAGAAGCAGCACCATGCCCAATATGGCCGCCGTCGTACGGTGAACCTTCTCTGTCATGATGCAGATAATCGCAACCAGGAAAATTATTCCTGCAATTACTGCCTGATTCATACTCTGCCTTCTTTCTTTTTCTGTCCGCAGAAGCAGCCCGCTATCTTGCATTTCAGATATCCAGTTTCTTCCCCTGCGAATTCAGAAACTTCTTTAATTAAGTAAAATTTTACCTGGTGAATCGCATGTTCTTAACACGTGTATACAGAATACACAGTTTTTCTGAATAAACCGTCACCCACGTATTTTCTGAACAATCCGCGCGGAATCCGATGTTTACTCATCTGTATAATTTGAATTCTATCCTTATAAAATTCTTTTTCTAAAATGTTAGTATACTCAACTCCCCTTTTTTCTCAAGGGGTTTCGGGAAAAATTCACATAAGCAATTTTACCTGAGAGTGGTATTGTCATTTATAAACAAAAAAGAGACGGAATCTATACGATTTCCGCCTCCTGTTCCAGCCGGATATTCTTTTCCAGCATATACCGGATCGTTTCATGAAAGATTTCATACTCCGGGTCTTCCAGCATCCGCTGAAGAATTCCGCGATAATGATCCGTTTCGATTTCCGCTGCCTGGGGCTCAAACTGCTTCAGTGTTTTCAGGTCCATCTTCAGCGGCTGAAGATGGGGGATCAGATTATCCCGCAGTCTGGTAAAAATACGGAATCCTCCGGCGTCAATATCGCTCCAGTGAAAGAATTCCGCGTCGGGGCTGCTCTGTCTGACTGCCTCTTCAAGCATCCTGATCCATTTTCCCTTCATCGGACTGTAACATCCTCCGTGATAGAGAACAAGTTCACGAGGATCATGATGCGTCTGCATATACCAGACATAATTGGCCTTGTTTTCGATGGTCAGCATCCGGGAAATTCGTCCGGCTTCCGCAGAGACTGTCTGCCGGACCGTCTCCGAATTCACATATGCCCCATATCTCTGGGCACTGAAATCGATCCATTCTGCTTTTCCACCTGAAGGGCTGACTTCCGGCTCTTCATTTTTCAGCAGGATTTTTACCGGCCCGCGAAATTCCAGCACTTCCGGCCATCTGCCGATGCCCCGCTGAAGCAGCAGTTCAGCATCATCCGTCTCTTCCTCCCCGTTTTCCTTCGCGACACTGCGGAGAACAGACAGGATCCTGGATTTCAGTTCTCGTTCAAAAAATTTACTGTCTCCGTAAAGCCGCGTGCTGACAACACGCTCCATTTCTTCCCCGTCATTTTCCATCATCTCCTGAAGAAAGCGGAACAGGCCATGGTTTTTCTGCATATCGTCCGGGAAGAAATACCGCGGCACACGCATTTTCTCCTGGATGTATTTTTTTGTCCCTGCAGAAAACGCAGAAGATCCGCGCTGCCCGGAGCCACTGACGAATCCGGGAAACGGTCCAGAAAAGCATCGATCTCAGAAAGAAGGCTGCGCAGAAAGTCGGTCAGGGGCACACGGCCCGCAGCCCGGCAGCTTTCACGGAGCATGGACGGTTCCAGATTCAGCCAGATCTCGTCCACCAGATTGCCCTCTTCATATTTCTCCCAGGAAAAATCCAGAAGACCGCGGTCTTTCAGCTTCCGCAGGGCATCGTGAAGCAGAGCCTTCCTGTCGACGTCTTCATAGGCCTTCTTCAGCAGCTTCACTTTAGAGAGATGCACCATGATTCTGCGGGTCGTTTCTCCGGTTCTGAAGGCCTTGCTGGATTCGTATTTGTCCAGAAGAATATTCAATATTACTTTCTGATAATCCATTAAAACTCCTCATTTTCGATTTCTTTCGGGTCAAAATGGCGCGTGAAAGAATCATGTCCCTCTTTATATACGGCGATGTTGGTATCCACCAGCGGCGCGATGTCCGGGATCTTGTCCGTCGGCGCGGAGAAAATCGCCTGCAGCTTCGACTGCCGCAGGAAGCGGATGCATTCCTGTATGCGCTCTCCGTCCATCTTGCTGAAGGCCTCGTCCAGGATAATTACGCGGATTGTATTGCTGCTGGTGCGGCTGTTGATTCTGCAGACCTGGGAAAAGGATGCCAGCAGGGACAGATAGAAAGGAATCTGCGTTTCTCCGCCGGATTTTTTCAGAAGCGTCTTCGACAGGCGCTGCTGCTCACCCTGATCATTGGTCACAATCATGTCAAACACCAGATAGGTCCGGTAATCCGTCAGCTTTTTGATGTTTCTCTCATACTCTGCGCGCCGGTCCGCGCTTACGTCGGCATTCTTCAGAATCAGCATGTCGAACATGCTCTTGATCTCATTCTTGTATTTATCATTGAAGTTCGCCGTGGTCAGCGTTTCTCCTGCGCCCATGTCCAGGAGCATCGGGTCCATGATCATCTTATAGTAGGACTTGTATTCTGCTCTCGGCTGATAGGTAAAATGGTAGCGATCCGTGCCGAATACATAATGACGCAGAGAATTGTTCAGCTCACTGATCTGCTCCTGCACAGTCTCGATGTTGGATTTCAGCTTGGACAGGAAATCCTGGCGGAAAGTCTCATAGGCTTTCTGCTCGGCATCTTTGATTTTATCCTGATAATCCGGCAGACGGATGCCTTTCAGGGTGTGAAGCTCCTGATCGTACTCTTCATTATCTTCGCGGTTAATGTCATACGGCATCTTGTACTCCCTGTTATATTCCCCGCGGAGAGCCTTTCTCTTATCGCTCAGCTGATGGATGATCGTTTTGGTTGCTTCCAGGGTTCTGGCGTAGCTTTCCCGAAGAGACAGATGGGTACTGCTGCTTCTCTTGCGCAGAACGTCCTGATAATGCGGTTCTCCTGAAGTTTCCATCCACTGCGCGTCAAACTGCTCATTCATCCTTTCCTGAACGTCTTTCAGCGCATTCTCACAGAACGGAATCTGCTCTTCTCTGAGCTGACGGACTTTTTCCTGAAGCATGCCTGCAGAAGAATTCAACCCGTCTCTTCTGTTCTGCCGTTCTGCCTGCTCTTTTTCCATCTGGCTGATTTCCTTCTTCAGACGTTCCAGATACGTTAAGTCCAGACTGTCCAGCTCCTTCTGCAAGGCCTTCTGGTCTTTCCTTTTCTGCTCCTGTGACGGAATCTCGCCGGCGGCATCTGCATACTGCTTCGCCTCATAATGCTCCAGAATGCCCTGCTTTGCGGCCAGATCCAGAACCTTCTTCGTTTCCGCCAGAATATCATGACGTTTTCTGCTCTCTTTCAGCTGTTTCTGAAGCTGCTGCAGCTGGATTTCCATGGACCGCCTTCCGATAAACGGAACTTCATAACGCTTCGGGTTCAGTTTCCGCGTCACATAGCCCTTATACAGCATGACGTCACGGGTGATGGAAATCCTGTGCTGATTGATATTGCGGACGTCTTCACATTTCATGACATTTCCCAGAAGAAAATCGGCATAGAGACGCGCGTCAGGGTCCTTCGTCTGAATCTCTTCCGCCAGCGATCCCTTCATCGGCTGCTTCCGGAATTCTTTTCGCATCCTGCCAAGGTCCACAAGCCCCACATCGAACAGGTGTTCGTCCTTCTTCGCGCGGCTGTAAATCACTCCCGCCTCCCGAAAATACTGTTCCGGAACCAGCAGATTAAACTTCTGACGGTCCAGATATCCCTCAATGGCGTTGGCCCACTGCGGGTCGCGGATTTCCAGAAGGTCTGCGAACACCGGGACACGGACATCCTTCCCAGATCTTTTCTTCAGCTCAATCTGAAGGATTTCCCGGAGCCTCGTCACGCTCGCCGGATAGGGCTTAATGCCCTTCTTTAAGTTTTTCTCTTTCCGCGAGAGCTCCTCAATCTCCTCTTCAAGCGCCAGCAGCTCTCCTGCCGTCTCACGCCTCTTTTCTGCGATTCTTCCCTTCAGAGATTCCATCTGCTCACAGACCCGGACAAAAGGAAACTCCGCAAGGGTATCCCGGCTGATGTCCTGCATGCTCTGTACACAGTCCCGGTCTTCCTTTTCCACCTGAACTCTGCGTTCTTCCAACCCCTCCAGAGCGCTGCCCCAGACACTTCCGTAATTCTTCGTATTTCTAACGGCCAGCTGAATTCGTTTTTCGATTTCGTCGATTTCCCGGCTCAGCCGCTCGATTTTTTCCGTCAGCTCATCCCGTTTTTTAATGGCATCGGAAGAGAAATATTCCTTCTTCTTGCCTTCAATGATTTGTCCGGCGCGGGATATTTCTTCTGTAAACTTCTGAATCTGCGAGCGGATTTCCTGAAGTTCTGCTTCTTTCTTCTCTGCAGACTGCTTCAGATGCAGAAGTTCTGCTTTCTTCTCGTCCTGTTCCGCACGGATAACGATGTATTCCTGCTGCAGTTTTCTTCCCACAGCATTGTCAAATTCAGCTGAAACACGGGAAATATTCTCCAGCGCAGCCACCCTTTTCTCCGTCCGGTCGATATCATCCTGCAGACTCTTATACTGCCGGATATCCGACTGCATCTCTTCTACATGAATTTCATTTTTTACATCACAGATGGACTCTGTAATGAATTTTTCGATGTCCGTGATCGGTGAGAAAGGGACAGACTTTTTCAGCAGGGTGCGGTACTTATCCTTGATATTGCCGAACACGGCCAGGGTGACATCCCGGTAACGCTTATTGGACTGGCAGAACTCCACATTCCACTTTCCCGGCTGGCTGCTGAAATACTTTTTCAGTTCGGTAATCCGGTAAGGGGTTTCTGTTTTCGGCTTGATGAAGTTCGTCTCCGGAATCCCATGATTATGCACGACGAACCACTGGGTATCAAAATTCAGATCTTCATGGCAGTCTGCACCGATTCCGATCATCTGCATCTTTTCTTTTTCCGTATCTTCGATTTCCAGAACCACATAACTGCTAAAGGGACCCTCACGGAGATAATTAAATCCAGTATCTCCATTATCTCCGTTCTCCCCGTATAAATAGCTTCTCAGTGTCCTGACGGATTTTTCATTCGCCGCCTTATTAAAGAAATTTCCACTTGTCTCTCCCAGAAGAACCAGCTGAAGCGCATCGATAATCGTCGATTTTCCAGATGCGGTTTTTCCGGTCAGAAAATTGATCATGCCGAAATCGACCAGCTCAAAACTGTATCCGTACCAGTTAATCAGCAGTAATCTCGTCAGTTTCTTCATCCGTGTTCTCCTTTGTTTTTATCAGCTCGCTGAGATTGGAAATCTGTTCGTTGGAAACGATGAACAGAATGGACGGCAGAATCAGGATCCGTGTCCTCGCATCGGACCAGGCACCGTCAACTTTCTTGATGATGTTATATTTTTTCAACGTCCTGAGCGCCTTTTCCATATCCACATTGGCCGGTTTCTTGGGAATCGCCCCGAGAGTAATCAGCTTGTTCACCAGATTCCCCACCGTCGTGAAGACTTCATTGATCAGCTGGAGTTTTTCCCGCTCTTCTTCATAGATCAGCCGCAGCGCATAGGTCATCAGCGTGGTCAGCTTATTAAAGCGTTCCAGATTTCCTTCGAAGCTGCTGCTTAAGGCGATCACTCCATAGGTCGTGTCTTTATCCAGCTGAAAGCCCGCATAATGAAGGTAATCCTGAATCATTTCAAAGTTCCGCTCGGCAAAAATATAGTCCTGATTGACGGTACTCACGTCTTCATCGAAATTATAGTCTCTGGAAAGCAGATAAGTATGGGCAAGCAGTTCATTGACAATTTCCTTAAATGTTTTCTGCTCCGCTGAAGACATTTTTTCATATTCTTCCTGAAATATCATGACTGCTTCCTCACTTTCCGCTTAAACACCGCTCTCGGCACACTGTAGCCCTGCCGCTTTGTATTTCCCTCTTCAAAATCAATCGTAAATGGCGCCGTCCGTTCTTTTCCTCTGATCGTACAGAGAAGATACAGAATAAAATCTTCCGAATCCAGAATATCAATATCTTCCGTCGTAATTCTGTCGCGTCCGTCCATGCACTTTTCCATATAAGCATCGATCTTCTTATTGGAATACTGGTTTCTTACATCTTCCAGGAATCCGCTGAATACCTGCGGACTGTCCTTCGGCTTTTCCAGTTTCCGGTAGTTCTTTTCCTGCTTTTTCGTCCGTTTTACCCGGTCATACATGGATTTCTGTCCGGCGTATTTAACGGAAAAGACATTCAGACTCTTCTCCATTTCCCTCATGAGCTTCGGGTCACCGGAAGCTTTCAGAAGGTCGATGATCCTTCCCTTTGCACTCCGGTCTGTATTCATCAGATAACGGATCCGCTCCACGGAAGAATTGGTGTATTCATTATGTTTCTGGTCAATCTGCGCGATCATCTCTTCGATGCCTTCATAGGTATCGACCGTATACTGGATCATCCGCAGAACTTCATCCCGTCCCTGTTCTTCGTCCTCCAGCACCTGACGGTTCAGCCCCTGCCGGGTGATCCGCCCGATCATTTCATCGTCATTCAGCCAGCCATTCAGGATTTTCATAATCGGATTCTTGAAGCGAGGCACGGAATCAATCGTCTTCAGCGGAAAATACACCTTGTCGATCACCTCCTCCTTATATTCGTCAAAATGCTCATGCAGCAAGGCGTTCACGTCATTTTCCCCCGGAAGATAGGAGAAATATCTGCGGATATTATTAAACAGCCCCTTCAGCTCATCAACCAGCCGAACCGTATTCTGGTAGGCTGTCTGCAGAGCCTGATACACATAATCCGGCGTCCGCTTCGCGTTTTCCAGAGCCGCATAGGTCGCATACACATAGCTGTTGTATTCCTTAACCTTCTCATTGGAAAGATCATACAGAAGATTGATGACCGAAATCGCGTATCCGGGAACCGTTACATTTTCTTCAAAGGACCGGGGTTCATATTCTGTTTCCACCCAGCCGGTCTCCCTCAGACGGCTGAACAGAAGATGAGCCTTGGCAGACAGTGCGGACGCATCCGTCTCTCCCTCTTCCTCGGCCTCTTCCGTAAAATCCGCTTCGTTAAACTGGTCTTCCAGCGAATCCATAAACATCGCCAGAAGATCCTTTCTCTTGATGACCAGCTCCGTTTTAAAGGCCTGACGCAGCACAAAAAGCGCCTCCACGTAGAGTTCTTTCTTAGGAGACGCTAATATGCTGAAAAAATTTCCCGGTATACGACTGAATAAATTCATTAGATAATCATTTCTCCTGGCTCATTTCTTTTTGTCTTCTGTCCAGTCAAGTATACCATATTATTCCAAGCCCTGACGGCCGGGATTAATTATCGGCCTTTTTCTCTATCTTCTTTCTGCCGAAATACAATGCCGCAATCAGTGCCGTCGCCGGTATGGTCAGAACGACGCCCAGGCTCGAGGACAGGCCCTGCATAATTTCAATGCCGACTGAATACATGTTGATGACTTCCCTGTAGGGATAGGCGTAGGCATAGACGTAGATCAGGGTATTAATGGATCCGCCCGCGAAAGCCAGGATCAGGGTGTTGGTCATGGTTCCCATCATATCTCTTCCGACATTCATACCGGACTTGAACAGCTCTTTCCCGCTCAGATCCGGATTCTTGTCATGAAGCTCAGAAAGGAAGGATGCCACAGACATTCCGACATCCATGACTGCGCCGAGGGCGGCAATCAGAATGCCGGCGGACAGCAGCTGTCCAATCTTGATTTTTGTCATTTGTCCCACATAAATCAGCTGCTCGATATCGGAGACGTTCAGGCCGCCGATGTCCGTAACCGCACCGAAAATCCAGGCGAAAATTCCCGCTCCGATGACGCCGATAATGGTACCGAGGATCGCCGCAATCGATTTCCGTGTCAGGCCGTCGATCAGAATCATCGTCGCGAAGGTCGTCAGTGCGCAGATCAGGATCGCCGTAAAGATCGGTGAAAATCCGCGGTAGACCATAGGCAGGAAGACAAAAAACAGACACAAGATCGTAAATATCAGCCCGGCAATGGAATAGATGCCCTTCCGGCCTCCGATCAGCACGACGATCGCAATGAAAATGCCGACCATGAGCCAGATTTTCCAGCCTCTGTCGATGCTGTACACGGAAGCATCTGACGTATTTTTCGCCTGACTGAGCAGGATGACGACGTGACTTCCTTCCTTACATTTCGCGCCGTACAGGTAGGAATTGGTGCTCCTGGCGGTGATGACCTCCCCCTTCAGCTTTCCGGTCATCAGACGGATTCTGACCTGCTGGGTTCCTCCGGAGCTTCCCAGAACCTTCGTCACGACACCTTTCTGGAACGAACGCCCGTTGTTATCTAACAACTGGACCTTGGATGAACTTTTCACGTTCATAAAAAACGAAAGAAGAAGAAAGATGATCAGAGCAATGGCAAGACATGCGATTTTCTTCTGTTTCTGATTCTGATTACTTATGTCCACGGAATTTCCTTTCTTATATATACAGCATGGGCAGCCGCGTTCACTTTCTCAGAAATGAACGGCGGCTGCCTGCTGCGAGTAAAATCATGAAAATGGGAGTCTGGTTTCTACTTGATCTTCTTCAGGCTTGCAGATGCGTCACTGAGTGCCTGGATAGCGTTCTTCAGCTCTTTCTGCGTCGGGCTGGCCTTCTTAGCGATCTTCTGGGCACCATTGATTGCTTTAGACAGAGTGCTCAGGCTCTTCTTGGTGTATACCTTTGTCTTCTTCTGCAGTTTCTGCGCCGCCTTGATCTTAGACGTCAGTTCTGCCTTGGTAACCTTCTTGTTTGCTGTCTTGGTGATTGTGAAACTGGAATCGATCTTCTTTCCGTTGTCGGAACGGTAAGTGTTGACCGTCAGGCTGTCTCCCTTCACCTTGAAGATGGAGTAGGTCGGTACATCCTGCTGCCAGCGGTGTGCAATGTAGCTCTGCTGACGCGGAACCAGGTCGTAGTACTTACTTCCGGATGCGGAGTCTGCCGTCATGTAGAGAATTCCGCTCGGATTGACTACGGTATTGCTCTTTGTTACAACCTTCTGGACAGCATCGTCATCCATGACGCTCTTCAAGTAGTTCAGGTATGCCTGCTCATCCGGATCCGTTGTGTCGTCCTTGATATTCTGCGGTGCAACCGTGCGGGTTGACGGATTGTCGCCGGCATCCATATCCTTCGTCAGCATTTTCTTGAATGCGGTGCTGTCATAAGTAACGGTGGATTTTCCGCCCTTCAGAATCTTACTTCTGGAGTAAGCATGGTCATGTCCGGTCAGGACCAGATCAATCTTATTCTCCTCAAAGTACGGAATCAGTGTGTATCTCAGGTTGGTAATTTCAGGCTCGTTGGAGTGCTCAGCAGATCCGTAGATGTCCTGGTGCAGAGTGACGATTCTCCACTTGCAGTTCTTATGCGCCTTTACCGCCTGCTCGATAAACTCTTTATGCTCAGCCGCGTTGGTGTTCTGCGTATTCAGGTCGATAAACAGAACATTTCCATAGGTGAAGCAGTAGTCGCCGCCGGTTACTCCGTTGGAACCGAGACTGCTTGCATTTGCGCGGTTGAAATGATAGGTGTAGTTCGGGTTGTCCGCATCGTGATTTCCTACCGTTGTCGCAACAGAAACGGACTGCAGTGTCTTCGGTGCGAGATATCCGGCATACTCAATCTCATTCTTAGACCCCAGCTTGTTCGGGGACTTTGCCTTTGTCGTCTGAATCTGGTCTCCTGCAGACATGATGAATGCAGGCTTTCCGTTCGTTCTCTTCTGGATCTGATTCAGCGTAACCGACCAGTTGAAGGAGTCATTCATTACTGCATTGGACTGAGCATCGTAGAATTCCTTGCTGTCCTGACCCTTCAGTTCATTGGAAGAACCGATCTGCGGGTCGCCGACAAAGGCAAAGGAGAAAGATTTTGACGGTTCTACGGTATGAGAACGTACCGTAGAATACTCTCCGTCTTCCGGCTCATAGCGGTAATAGTAGGTTGTTCCCTCTTTCAGTCCGGACACGGTTACCTTATTGGATGTATATGTGTTTCCGCTGTCGTCCTTCTCATCCGCAACCGCTGTCTGCGCTGCCTTATACGTTTTTGCGCCCTTCATGGACTTATTGCTGGAAATCTGCAGGGTGATCTTTCCGTCTTTGAGGCTGGATGCCTTGGCATCGGAATTATCTTTGGAATACCATCCGAAATTCAGCTTGCTCTGTGTGGCGCCAGGTGCAAGGGAAATCTGTGTCCAGTTCGTCTTATTCTTTTCCCATGCCTTCTGCCATGCGGTCCATTCTTTCTGCGTTCCGGTTGTTACTGAGTAAGCCTTCGCATCCGTCTTTCCGTCCGGAGCCTGCGCAGCCATAGCCGGAATTACTGCCGTTGCTGTCATAGACGCTGCAAGAACGCCGGTCAGTGCTGCTTTTTTCCAATCAACCTTCATTAACCATTCTCCTTTCAATCCACATCTTCTCATCGACATTTTCTATTCATTTCAATTTTCGAATACAGCTATACTTTACTGTATACAGAATTATGCTTCTACCGCAGTCCTGTAAACCTTATGTAAAACCATAAGGCCCCCGAGCTGACAAAGGATACAGGACAAGTCCGCAGCAGCTGTCAATTTTTCTTCCCAGCTCGCCTATTCTTGCATACTGCATACAATACTTCGCAAAGATAAAGTGTTCCCTTAACTGGTCATTTTTTACACGTATGAGCGAATAAAAGCTGCTGTCCTTTTTCTTTGTTTTCCCGTGCTTTCCATCCGCCTTTCCGATTGTTTTTCTCTATACACAAACAGGAACAGGCTTCTTGCTTCATTGTTTTTTGTCCGATTCACACAGAAAATAATAAAAAAACAGGACTAGAACACAGTACATAACACATACTTGTCTCTTTCACGAAAATGCTGAAATGTCAAGTATCAATGATTCTTTTTATTAGAGTTTTCTGTATTGACTTTATCCATTTTCTACGTTATAGTTTTAACAGAGATTACGGTTGAAAAACAATCGCGCAAGGAGGTAAGAAAGATGAAATTAACACCGAAGATTGACTATTCCAAGTATGTAGACCATATCAGAACAATCGAGGCTCATACAGAGGGTGAGTACTGCCGTGTTGCGATCGACTGCCCGAAGACAGAAGGCAAGACAATGATCGAAAGAAAGCACTATCTGGAAGAGCATTATGACTACCTGAGAACAGCACTGATGTTTGAGCCTAGAGGGCATCATGACATGTTCGGTTCTTTCATCACCGAGCCATGCAACCCGGAAGCTGATTTCGGTGTATTCTTCATGGACGGCGGCGGCTATCTGAACATGTGCGGACACTGCACCATCGGAACAGTCACAGCAATCCTGGAGGGCGGACTGATGGAGATGAAAGAGCCTCAGACAGAGGTTGTTCTGGAAGCTCCTGCAGGACTGATCAGAACAGTTGCCGACGTTAAGAACGGCAAGGTTACAGGCGTAACACTGACGAACGTTCCGGCATTCCGCTATAAGAAGGATCTGCACACAACATATGAAGGAAAAGACGTTGTCTATGATATCTGCTTCGGCGGTTCCTTCTTCGCAATGGTTGATACAGAGAAGAACTTCGGCATCAAGGTAAGCCCGGAGACGGCTCCGTTCCTGACCAAGTTCTCCAGCTTCATGCTGAATGAAGTCAACAAGACAGTAGAAATCCAGCATCCTGAACTGGATATCACAACAGTAGACCTGGTTGAGAACTACTCCACCACAGATACACCAGACGCAGACCTGCGCAACCTGGTTGTATTCGGTGACCCGAACGATCCGCAGCTCGACAGAAGCCCATGCGGAACAGGAACATCCGCTAAGCTGTCCCTGCTCCACGCTCTCGGAGAGCTCCCGGTTGGCAAAGAATTCGTTTACGAGTCCTTCATCGGAACCAAGTTCTACGGAACCATCAAGGAAGAGACCAAGGTTGCTGACTATGATGCAGTTATCCCTCAGGTCAGAGGCGCTGCTTACCTCTGCGGAGAAGCAACATGGTTCATCGATCCGGACGATGCTCTGGGAAAGGGATTCGTTGTTCCTAGATAGTTTCCATAATGACGAGACTAATGATTTTACGTAATGAATAGAAGTAACAGGCCGCCGCGGCAGGGTGCATCATCCCTGCCAGCGGCGGTCTGTTTTTATGTCTGATCAATCAGGCAGACTCTGCCAGCGAATTCTGCACAGGATAAAGATCCGGCCAGCCTGTCTGCCTTCCTTCTTTCTGTTCAGTCCGCTACAGACATAAAGAGATGCGCCGGCTGACAGCCTGGATTGTCCAGACTGCTGACGGCGCTGCGCATGTTCTTTCCTGCAATATTATTTTTTCTTTTGTTCCCCTGCTACTTTACCAGATCAGCGGCATGGTCTGTCAGAAGACCCTGTGCTCCGCCGATGATGTAGGTAACGTCCTTGAATCCGTTTTCTTTCAGAATGGAAATTGCTCTCTTGGCTCCGAGGTTTCCGGATCTGCAGATGACAACGATCTTCTTGGACGGATCCAGTTTCTTATCCTTGATTGCTGTTGTCAGGAGATTTTCCTGCTCGGTTGTGGAGATCGGGAAGCATGCAACCTGAACGGCGCCCTTCAGATGTCCAGTCTTGAAGCCGATGTCTGTTCCGTTATCCAGCTTGATGGAATCCTGTCTCAGATCCAGGACCTGAGTCTTGGAAGAATCCAGAGCTTTATACTGGTCATAGGTGATGCCGAGTTTCTTCCATGCATCAGCATCTGTATAATCATTTGCACGGTCTTTCAGCGTAATCGTGTAGGATGCTGTCGCATGCTTTTCACTACTGTTTGCAATTTCCGGAATTCCAGCTGCTGTGATGGTAACCTGAGTCGTGGATCCGACTGCCGGCATCTTATTAACCGTTACCGTTCCGTCCTTTGCTACGGTGACATAGTCCTCGTTACTGGATGTGTAGGTTACGTTATTATCCAGTTTTCCGCCTGTAGCAGACAGAGCATTGTCAACAGTTCCTGTCGCGGTTGCTGTGACACTGTCCTTCGCATACTTCAGTCCGCCCAGGGCTGTGTATGTGGTCGGAAGCTTGTCCGTTGTTGTGTATGTGACATTTCCCTTTGCCGGATCACCGATCTGAACCGGAAGGTTATCATGCTGCTGATATACAAACCATCCATCATCATACATGGTCATGTTGGTGTAACCATTCTGATACATGATCAGGAACGGAATGGATGCTCTCCAGCCGGTTCCGCAGTAGAAGGCGAGATTGTCATCCAGTGTTGCTCCGTAAGGCTGAATGTACTTGGCAATGGTGTCCGGACCTACAGCGGTTCCGTCAGCGTTTACGTAAGAACCGTCATCGGTATCATGACCCCAGATCGCTCCCTTAGGCTCGCCGGCCTTCTGGATATAACCATAGCCACTGGTCTGGCCGATGTATTCCTCATAGGAACGGATGCTGACCAGCTTATACTTGCTGTCCGCCTTTGTGATTGTATTGGTGTCGACAATCCATTCCGGATGAGCTGCTGTGGATCTGCCGAATGCAGATGCGCTCTTTCCGGTGTTGCTCTTCTTCTCTGTCGGATATCCTGCCTTGGTCCATGCGCCATAGCCGCCGTCCATGGACTTAACGTTCTTTACGCCAGCCCACAGAAGTGCAAATGCAACACGGTCATCACCGGAATTCGTCGCTCCGTTCGCGTAAACGATTACTGGTGTATCCGTCGTAATACCGAGCTTGACAAGCTGAGCCTTGATGGAATCGAACTTACGGATATCCCAGCGCTGGGATTCTCTATCGAGTTCATTGTTCTCAATCCAGTCTGTGTTGAAGTGGATAGCTCCAGGAATATGACCTGCACCATAATCAGGATCATCCTTCTCTGTTCCCCAGCCGACTTCCAGAACAACCGGATTCTTCATTTCTTTCTGCTTACCGGCAATCGCTGCGCGGACATAAGCCGCAGACACATAGACCTTGCTGGTCTTCTCTGCCGGCTGAGCCTTGACGTTAGAAGTGGATGCAGCCTTCTTAACCGTGATCTTGACGGAAACCTTCTGCTTTCCAGCCTGAGCAGTTACAGAAGCACTGCCCTTCTTCAGACCTTTTACAACTACGGAAGTAGTTTTCTTAGATGTCAGCTTGACAATGGTCTTTCCAGATTTAACAGACCATTTGACCTTCCGATTTGATTTCAGTTTTACCGTCTTCCCGACATAAATTGTCTTTTTGGACGGAGAAACCTTTAACTTCTTTGCTGCGTAAGACGGGTTCATGCCTAAGAATGCGACTGCTGTCAGCACTGCCAGAGCCGTAACCATAAACTTGCGCAGAGCAGAGTTAGTCTTAATCATAATCTCCTCCTCCGTGAACATGCGATAACTCTCTTCATATATTGTAGTTCCGGCGTACTATCCACCAATATATTCTATCAATGTTAAGCCTATAATTCTAATCGGTAATAAAATACCCTTTTAGGATTCGTGATCTCTAACTTAATATAGATCGTGACCCTGACACCTGATTTGTCCATTCTTTCATCACAATAGCGATTCCGATCATCACAAAACGGAAAAAATGTGAAAAAATTGTGCCTTCTGTGATATCAGCCTTAACTTAATTCATATTTTCCTGACGCAGGATGAACATGACCCCCGATTACAATAAAGCCATAAGTTACAGAAAACGAGATGTGAAATCATCATTCAGAAAGAAAGGGAACGAGGTGATGGTCATGCTGAGATGGAGAAAGAACAGACAGCGCAGCGGAGATCCGTACGAGCAGGGAAATGACCCGATGAGCAACAACGATTATAACCAGAATTACAGCGGCGAGGACTGGGGTAATTCCTACGATAACAGCAGCTTCCGTGATTATCCGCTGTTTGATGAAAACCGGGGATACTATTCCAAGAACAATTTCAGCGGCGGTCCTTCCTCATCCGGCACGTCACACCTGCAGCCGATCAAGAAGAAAACGCTGGCTCTGATGATGGCCGGATGCATGCTGGCAACGTCCGCCGTTTCCGTCGGCGGATATGCCTTATACACCAACTACTTCGGGAGTTCAGGAAGCACCACTTCCGCGACAAATTACAAACTGACAAGTTCAAAAACAACTCTGACGACCGACAGCATCGTGAAGAAGGCGGAGAACTCTGTAGTTTCCATTACCGTTACCTCCTCTTCATCTGACAGCAGCGGATTCTCCAGTGCATCTTCGCAGACGACCAGCAGTGCAGGCTCCGGCGTGATCATCCAGTCTAACGGATATATTCTGACCTGCGAACACGTCATCGAAGATGCCTCCAGCATCAAGGTCACGCTGAAAAACGGAAAATCCTACACTGCAAAGCTGATCGGTACGGACTCCGATAATGACCTTGCGGTCATCAAGATCACCGCGACAGGCCTTACCGCAGCAACATACGGAAACAGCAGCAAGCTGGAAGTCGGCGACTCCGTTGTTGCCATCGGAAATGCGCTGGGCGAGCTCAGCAATACGGCAACTACAGGAATTGTCAGCGCTCTTGACAGAGAACTTACGATCAACAACCAGAAACTGACCCTGCTCCAGACAGACGCGTCCGTCAACCCTGGAAATTCCGGCGGCGGTCTGTTCGACAGCTCCGGAAACCTGATTGGGATTGTTGAATCAAAATCCTCAGGTTCTGACGTAGAAGGCCTGGGCTTCGCCGTTCCGGTCAACACAGCCGCCAAGTCCGCAGCTAAGATCATCAAGACGCAGGGAAATATCGGATCCAGCTCAAGCTCTGACTCCGATTCCAATTCCAGCTCAGATTCTCAGTACGGATCCGGTTCAGACTCCGATTCCAGTTCCCCATTCGATTCCGGTTCTGACTCATCCGGCCAGAGCGGCGGAAGCAGCGAATACGGATCCGGTTCGGGCTCCTCCGAAAATCCATGGTAACACAGGGAATATAATCACAGCGCAGCACTGACATTGTTCAGTTTTACATAGATGGACAGGATTGATACTGAAATACTCAGTTTTACATAGATACTTTCATAAAGGATGAGACCATTACAGGCATCCGGAAATTTCACATCCGGGCGCCTGTTTTTCTTGTGTATTCACACAAATACTTTACTACGTTAAATGATCGCCCGTGTTTGTCCGGCACTTTTCTGTCAGAATCCTTGCGCATTTACTTTCCCAGTCATATAATTGAAGCGTCGGCAAAAGAAAGACGCAAGGAACTTACGGACTGCCGGGCAGCCGGTTTTCTGCCTTGCTCTGTGGATTTTGTCAGAAGATAACACTGCCCTGCCATACGGCAGCAGCGCCGGATTGACGGACAGACTGCCTGCCAGGACAGACAATGACAACGATTTAAATATTATCTATATAAATGAAGGAGTGAAAAAAATGAAGGCATATGAACGACTGATGGAATACGTCAAGTATCCGACCGGTTCGACGGAAGAAAACGACGCATGCCCGAGTAATCCAAAGGAGTTCGATTTCGCGAACGCTCTTGCGGACGAGATGAAAACTCTGGGTGTTGAAGACGTCGACGTCGATGAGCACTGCTACGTAATGGGCACTATTCCGGCCAACATTGAGAATTACGATGGACCGGTTCTGGGATTGATCGCGCACATCGATACTTCCCCGGACGCACCGAATGAGAATGTCAAACCGGTTATGCATCACTATGAGGGCGGCGACCTGATTATCAACGAGAAGGAAGGCATCAAAGTTGACGCTGAAACCCTGAAGAATTTCATCGGATGCGATATCATTACTTCTGACGGAACAACACTTCTGGGCGGCGATAACAAGGCCGGCGTTGCAGAAATCATGACCCTGGCCGAGATCCTGCATAATGACAGCAGCATTAAACACGGTACAATCCGCATCGGATTCACACCGGATGAAGAAATCGGACGCAGCAGCGATCTGTTCGATCTGGACAAGTTCGGCGCAGACTGCGCATATACCATTGACGGTGATCTGTTCGGCGAATGCCAGAGCGAAACTTTCAGCGCTATGGGATCTAAGGTAACCATCAACGGTGTCGGCGTACATCCTGGATTTGCAAAGAATGCAATGATCAATGCGCTGCACGTTGCAGAAGAATTTGATGACATGCTCCCAAGAGACGAGCGTCCGGAATACACCGCAGGAAGAGAAGGATTCTATCACCTGGTTACGATGAGCGGCGGCGTTGAGAAGGCTGTCATGAACTTCATCCTGCGTGACTTTGACTGGGATCTGGTCGAAAAGCGTGCGGACATGATGAATAAGACAGCTGAATTCCTGAACCACAAGTATGGGGAAGGAACGGTTGTTGTTGAAAACACTGAGCAGTACCACAACATGGGAGAAATCATCGAGCAGCATCCTAAACTGACGGAAATTCCGCTGTCTGTTATCAGAGAAATGGGATACGAGCCGGACACTGCGCCGATCAGAGGCGGCACAGACGGTGCATTCCTGTCCTTCAGAGGACTTCCTTGCCCGAACCTGGGACCTGGCGGAAGCAACTTCCACGGAAGAAGCGAGTTTGCTGTCGTCCAGGATATGGAAAAAGCAACGGAAATGATCACAAAGGTTGTTCAGAAAATCGCAGAAGTAAAAAAATCTGATCTGTAATTTTACGCAGCCCGAACTGATTCTGCAGACCATTTTTCAGCCACTGGCTGTCAGCTGCTGAGGAGCCTGAAAGGATCGAAATCATTCATGACGATCTCTCTCCTGCTCACCAGCGATATGTAAAAAGCGGTATCACCGGAAATCCACCGGCGGTACCGCTTTTCTGTCTTTATCATTTTTTCTGATGGAACTCTACCGGTCCGTGCTGTCTGCATATGGATCGTTCAGAGCGAACGAGTCCTGACCCGCCTGCAGTCCTGCTCTGCTGTCCGCATTGCCAAGCCAAAGCAAAAAACCGTTGTCAGTCTTTTACCCGGCAATGAGGGTTTTTGAAAAAGACAGACACTCAGCCAGCCTGAAATTCACATAACCATTGAAAATTCAACTGTTTACGTCCTGTACTCTTCCGCTTAATCCTGTTGCAGCTCCTCGATCTCTTTTTCAAGCTCAGCAATTTTCTCCTTATGTGAATCAATTTCCCTGGCCAGATTTCCTGCCTCACCGACAAACTCAGTCTCTCCATTCCTATACTGCACGTAATAAATCTGTCCGATTTTCTGAAGTTCGGAATCAATCAGTCTGTTTTCCGATGCAATCATATTCTTGCGCTTTGTCACTTCAATCTTCAGTTTCGCGTCATCACTGGCCTGTTTCCCGGCTTCCTTCGCGACAGCTCCGGCATGCTTTGCCGCCTCACCTGCCTGCTTCGCCGCATCTCCAGCCTGCTTTGCCGCAGATTTTGCCTTATCCAGAATTGCGTCCTTGTCAAATAATGCCATATTACTGCCCTCCTGTCTGACAGATGCATCCAACCGCATAATATAATTACGATTACTCCTGCCCGCTTGTTCAGAAATCCCAGTTTTCATTGCAGCTGCAGTGAAAACCATATTTACAATGCATACATAACGCCTGTAAATACATACTTGATTATTCTGTATATTGAAATTATACCACTGAATCTGATCACAGAACATGGAATTTATTCCACTTATCCTGCCTGCACCATCAGAATATCCATATCCACGGAATGCGAAATTCCCGGAAGTTTTCCGCTCTGCGAATACTGCCACATGATGTACTTATGCTGAAAGGTTGTCTGATTGGTATAATGCGCGATCCAGAGATCGTATTTTGTCAGATAGGAAAGATCCAGAGAATTGTTGATCCATGTCGGATTTCCGTAAATCAGCGGTTTATACCCGTTCTGCTTCACAATAGAACAGAAAGCGTCGGTAATTTTGGTTTTCTGCATCATAGACAGATTATACGTTCTGCTGGAGGAATCCTCTTCCATGTCAAACGCCACCGGCATTGTAATTCCCTTATGACGGATCTGCTTCAGCGTCCATTTTGCTTCCTGAACAGCCTCCTTCGTATTAACCGCGGAAGAATAGAAATACACACCGACATCAAGGCCGGCATTTTCTGCGCCTTCCAGGTTGCTCGCAAAGCGCTTGTCCAGGCTGACGGCACCATCGGTAGAACCGCGGTAGCCCACACGGATCATCGCAAAGCTGATTCCCGCCTTCTTAACCTTCGCCCAGTCAATATCTCCCTGATAGGCGGAGACATCAATTCCGTTTCTGGACGTCCATTCCGCATCCTTATACTTCTTCAGACCATTCTTCCAGTAATAGGCAGAACTGCTGTACGGATTTACAGCATAGGCCTGCGCCTGGTCCAGACCATTATATTTTCCATGAATGATCCCTGCGCGCCAGTAAATCAGTCCTCCGCAGACCAGTACGGCAAGCAGAATCAGAAGGATCGTTTTTCTTTTTCCTCTGCCGGACCAGGAAAGATCGAAATGCCCGCGGAACCACTGCTTCAGCGCAAATGTATTCCGGCGCACAGACGACTTTCTCCCTTGCGCTTTTCTTTTTGTCCTCTTCATAAGCTGTTCTCCATCCCGGTCCTGCCGCCGGCCTGAAAATAAAAACTCCGCTAAGCTCCTGCACCAGCAAAAGCCGCGGAGTTTCAGAAAAGAAATTTATAACTCTTCCTTCTCATTCATCTCATCATCCAATTCACTGTACGCCATCGCCAGCACATACACAGCCAGCGCGCACAGACTGAACGTGATCCATTTTTTTCTCATAGAATACCCTCCAGCTGTACGGGAGTGACAATTCATCTCTATTCAGTATATATGCAGACGGGACAAAAATCAACTGCAAGGAGGCCCTCGCTTTCCTGTCATTCCTCTTGATTACTGCCGACAGCAAAACCCCTGCCGCCCTTATAAATCTTTATGCCCGTGGTCCCTCTCCTCATCCGGATTGACATGAACCATGCAGTGCTTCAGCTCAGGATGGCCTTTTTCAAGAATATCGTGGACCTCCCGCGCCGTCTTATGAGCGTCATAGAGGCTCAGATGTCCGTCCATCGTAATGTCCACATCGACATAAATCTTAGCACCGAACTGACGGGAACGGAGGTCGTCTACATGCATGACTCCCGGAACAGATTCCACTTCCGCATACATCTGCTCCACCAGATCATCCGGACATGCCCGGTCCACCAGCTGATTGATCGTCTCCCGGAACACATCAACCGCAGCCTTGATAATCAGGATGCCGATGACAATGGAAGCCGCCGGATCCAGTACCGGAATCCCCAGACGGGCGCCGACGATTCCGACCAGACCTCCCGCAGAAGCCAGGGAATCAGAGCGGTGGTCCCATGCCTGCGCCTTCAGTGAGACAGAATTCATTTTTTTCGCCGCACGCATGGTAAAGTGGTACAGAATTTCTTTCACCACAATCGCAATGACCGCGACGATCACCGGCAGCATGGTCGGGACGGCAATTTTCTCCGGGTGCATGATCGACTGTACGCCAGTCTTTCCAATGGAAAGGCCGACGATCAGCAGAATATTTCCTAAGACAATGGAAGCAACACATTCAAAACGCTCATGCCCATAGGGATGGTTTTTATCTGCGGCGCGGTGAGAAACCCGCGCTCCGGCCATGACAATCAGTGTTCCTGCAACATCGGACAGGGAATGAAATCCATCTGAAATCATGGCCGCGGAATGGCCCAGTATTCCTGCGAACATTTTAATAATGGAAAGTCCGATATTCGAAAACAGGTTGACCAGTGAAACATGGTAAACTGCTTTCTCCTGCTGATCTCTGAGCTCTGCTCCGGATGCTGCACTGATATCATCTTCTGTCTGTGCATCATGTTCATGATGAAATAATCCATGCATAGTTTCACCTCCTCAATACGTCCTGCCAGGTATTCAAAGGGCCAGAAAAACCGCCAGAATACTGGCGGCTAGTCCAACCCTAATATCTTCAGTATATATTTTTCCAATTATATCACTTCATTCTATTTTTATCAACCAATAGCCTATCTGTTTCAACTCGTCAATTTTTGACAAAATGTTAAGGTCAATGTATCATAGAAAGAACAGCTGAATCATACAGCTTAGTAAATATTTCAATGTTTCAGAAGATTGAAGCACCCACCTGCGATAATCGGGCATGCAGATGACCGCATCAAGAAAACCGATTCTCTGTCTGACGCAGAGAAAATACGAAAGTCCGCATTGGCGCAGATCCAATCCATAAAGACTGACGCGCAGCTGACCAAGGAAGAAAAGGCAGCAAAGGAAAAAGCAAGAAAGCACCGTCTCGCAATAGAAAAAGCAAAGAAACGCGCAGAAAAAAGACGTGCGCAGAAAAAAGCAAAGACTGCTTCACCAGCAGGAGCGCGGGCAGGCTCCGAGGCTTCTTCTGCAGCACGTTCATCCGTCAATTCCGGCTCGAACAGCAGTACTTCCAGCAGAAGCTACTCATCTTCCGCCCGCACCGGATCATCCTCTTCATACAGCGGACATTCCGGCAGCACCGGTGGAAGCAGCCATACGGGACATTCAGGGAACAGCGGTTCCAAAGGTAACAGCGGCCAATCCAATGGAAGCAGCAGTAAAGGATGTGTAGGCGATGACGCGTCAAACTTCTATTAAAGAGAACGAACATCGCAGCGGCTCTGAAGCGCCGGGAAATCATCCGTACTACGACCAGTTTTCCTATATGCGCATTATCGCGACATTCTTCATCATCATTCTGCACTCCCTGTTCGCGTCCTCAATCTATTTCAAGGACGATATGACAGCAGCCAATGTCCGTTTTGAACAGGTATTTCAGAACCTGCTGATGTGGTGTGTCCCGGTTTTCCTGATGATCACAGGAGTCCTTCTGCTTGATCCGGACCGGGAAATTCCTCTGAAAAAACTATTTGGAAAATACATCAAACGCATGCTGCTTACACTGGTCGTCTTCACCTTCCTGTTCCAGCTGTTAGACTATAAATTCGGACTGCAGCCGACGCTTTTTACCGGATGGATCCGCAGTCTGTTCTTTGCCAAGAGCTGGGCGCACATGTGGTACCTCTACATGATCATCGGCCTCTACCTGATGATGCCGTTCTATAAACTGATCACAAGATACGCAGAAAAACTGGTCCCGTATCTGATCCTGCTGCTTCTCATTTTCACTGCGGTCATTCCGCTGTTTCTCAAGAGCTTCGGATTCGGCATCCCGACAGCGACCGTCTACCCGGTCTACCTCTTCATCGGATACTGGCTGTACCATCATAAAATGAAGCTTCCATTGTCCCTGCTTCTGACCATCGGATGCTCCGTGGCCCTGATTGCCGTCACCACCGTATTTCTCGGAAAAACCGCCATCACCGACAGTTTCTGCGGATACGCGTCCATCCTGGTAGTCGGACAGAGCGCAGGCATCTATTCCCTGCTGAACCGAATTTCGGCCGATGCCGATTCCTGGATCAGAAAGATCGATTCCTGCACTTTCGGCGTGTACATTCTGCACATGATCGGAATCCGCTGGCTGATGAAAATATACGGCTTCAATCCGTACGCATACGGACCAATGTCGTTTATCCTCATTGCCATCGTTTTATTCCTGATTTCCTTCTTCCTGACCTGGCTCATTCGGTCAGTAACAAGAAATCAGCTGCTCTAGCGCGGACAAAATAAAAACGTGCAAGGAGACTCCTTGCTGCAGCCGGCCCTGCGGTCTAACGGGGGCCGGCTTTTTCTTTTGTCCCGGCTGCCATGCGGCTTTTACTCTTCGTATTCCCTTGCTGCTCAGGATTTGTCGTCTACAACAATTACGCCCAATAAACATAGTCGCAAATTACATTTAAATGCGAAAATAAAATATTTTTCTTTTAAATCTTATTCTTTTCTGAATTTTGCTTGCTTTTTGTCTTCTAACTTGCTAACTTGGTTTTTGTCGGCGCTTCCGCGCCGAACTCGTCTATTCTGGAAGGGGCCGGTGTATGTGTTTAACGGAATATCCTTTCCCCCAGAAAATTTCATGAATTCAAGCTTAACAAAACCTGTGATATTCCATTCACTCTGTATTTTTCTGTACACCAGCCCTTCCACCCATACGCGATATTTATAAGGAGGTAAGTTATGGTACGTACAAAAAGCCAGATCCGACTGAAGCGGCAGCTTTCTATTCCCGCCGCAGCTCAGCCATGGAGGCTGATCCCGCTGATTATTTTTCTTTTCATTTTTACTGCTTCCGGGCTGTTCAGCGGCGTGCACGCGGCGGAGCAGTCCACACATCCGCAGCTTCCGCATCCGGTTAACTGCCCGGAAGATGCAGACACGCAGGGGAATGCGGCCGTATGCGCAGGAGAAAAGCATGACAGCGGACAGAAGAAAGATCTTTCTTCAGGCCCTTCTTCTGTAATCACAGAATCACCGGAAAAGAAGTCTGCAGCTCTGAAATTTGGAGGCAGCCGTGAGCCCGCCGCTGCGGAATATTCATCTTCCGGCTCTGATCCTGATTCTTCCGCTTCTGAGAATCCCCCATCTTTCACCCCTTCTTCCGAACATCTCCGCATCTGGCAGCAGCTGATAACAGACGCCGCAGATACGCCAGAATCACTCCGCCGCTACGTCATTACAGAAGAACGGGTAATCCGCCCGGACAATCCGCTTTCCGGGAGAATTCCTGACTTCAGGGGTTTTCACCTGCGCAGCGTAAACCCAGTGGTCAAAAGCACGGAAAATGGCCGCATCATCAAGAATATCTACTATGACCGCGATCTTGTGGAGCTTCATTTTATCATTCCCGCAGAGCTTTCACAAAGCGGCAGGGCGGAAAATTACGCCTGTTCCGGGCTTTCCGATGCCCCGCTTTCCTCAGCCGGAATGGTCTGGGACGACCGCTGCAGCTGGGTTCTGGGCGATGGCGATCCTCTGACAGTCGGCATGGACGAAACCTCTGTTATGTCTATGACCTCATTTTCCGGATTCTCCTTTTCTCAGGGCCACCCGATTTACCTGGAGGCCCGCCCGCTTCCCGATCACCCAGTGATCATCCATCATCAATTCCTCCCGCCGCAGGGAAACACGCCCCGGTCCGTCCACACTGACCATCTGAAACAAAACGGATTTCATGCGCTTCTGAAAACCATGCGTTACCGCTATCCCGGATACGAACTGACCGGTTACCAGCTTCTGAAAAAAGGGACATCCATTCCTGCCGGCAGTTTCCAGTCCATAAACTTCAGCGGCCAGTACAAGGTGCTCTCTTTCCCGTCAGCCTTTGACGCCGCCCTCATCTACCGCCCGGTCCGCTACAATCTGCAGCTCTTCACCGAAGAAGGAAGCCTCCATACCAGCCGCTTCCATCAGGAAAAGCTGTTCACTGTCTCCGAGGACAAAAATGAAAGCACAAGCAAGCAGCCGCCTGCAGACGAATTCTGCATCCGTGATTACGACTGGTTCCTGACCCCGCTCTTTCATCCACAGTCTATAGTGGATCAGAACGCCCTGATGCCGGCGCATCCGGTGACCCTGTTCGGGAAACGGAAAATTTCAGTTCCCGAGGACCCGGTCATCATCCCGCCGCTTCCAGATCCAGAACCGGAAGACCAGCCATCCGAACCGGAAGAGCCTGTCAGCCCGCCGTCCGATCCCAAGCCGTCTGAGGAGCCTGGCAGCAGGCCGGAAATACAGCCCGAACCAGAAGGGCAGCCAGAAAAACTCCCATCCATAGATCCAATTCCGGAAGAAGCGGATCCCAAAGACACGCCAGCAGAGCCAGACCCCGAAAAGACAGACCATTCTGTTCCTTCTCATACAAAAGAGAGCGATAACACCAGCATTTCAGAAACCGAAGGCGATCCCGTCCCGAAACCGTCCGCAGAGAAAATCCAAGACTGCACAGAACCTGACGATTCCGCGCCCGAAACAGCCGATCATCAGCCCCTGCTGCTGTGGCTGCTTTCCCTTCTCGGGAGCATGGGAGCGCTGATGGCGTTCCTGGGCAGAAGGAGGAAATCATAGAAATCCGGCTTTCAGGCACTATCGAGGTGTCCGGCAGACATCCGTCACCCAGGAATTTTCATAGCCCATACAGCAGCGACAGCATAAATTAAAAGGTGAGGCGTTGCGGTTCTTATGTATTCCTGTATTTTCAAAACACCTGAGAGGAGTTTTGAAAAATCTGTTCCGAGATTATAAAATAATCGCGGTTCCTCAACGATTTTAAATGCGTACATTTTAATTGTGCGTTCATAAGCATCTGAACATGCAAGAATAGCGGGAGATTAGCAGGATTTCCCGCTATTTTTCATCCGATCATTCTGAACTGGTCTTCTCTCGTTATTACATTAATTTCTTACATCCTGTTGTAGACTACAACTTCTTCGGCTGACTTCTTGGAAGTTCTCTTTCCTTCCTTTGCTGGATAGCCAATCGGTGCTACTGCTATGACTACGTATTCATCCGGGATATTCAGCAGAGCTCTGACTTTTTCAGGTTCAAACCAGCCAAGCCATACAAACTGCATACCTAGCGAAACTGCCTCAAGTGTCATATAGGACATTGCGATCGCTCCATCCATGCTTCTGGCACTCTGTCCGCATATCATGGTTCTGTCTCCGGTCGCACACTCCACAAGTATAGCCGGTGCAGTTTCTATCCATTTCTGATCCTTGCAGGCTGACACCATTTCTTTGATCAGCTCCTTGTCAGTCACGACTATGTGCTTGTTAAGCTGTTGATTGCTGGCGGTCGGAGCAAGCCTTCCTGCTTCCATGATCAGGACCAGTTTTTCATCCTCTACCGGCCTGTCAGCAAACCCTCTTGAACTGTAACGTTTTTCAATAGCTTCCATTACTTCCATCTGATCATCTCCTAGATCTTCAGCGCAGTGATGAATCCCTGCTCGATTCCTGTGCAAATGTTTGAGCGGCCTCTCGCGTCGCCAATAGCGAAGTACTGTCCGAACTGTGCTCTCAGAGGTTCTTCGAGATCAGTCAGCGGTTTCTTACCGAGCGCGTTGACTACTGTATCTGCCTCGATATCGAATTCTCTGTCACCTATCATATCATAGACTGTGACTGAGTTCTCATTGATGCTCTTGATCTGGTGCGAAACATAGCTCTTCACACCCGCCTTTTTGAGAAGCGGATGCAGCGTCAGCTTGGTCATGAGTTCGCCATCGATCGAAAGCTCCGGCATCATCTCAACTACTGCAACATCCTTGAATCCTTTTTCTGCCAGCCAGTGTGCAGTCTCAACACCTACCTGGCCTCCGCCCGCGATGACAACTTTACCCTCAACAGGAGCGCCATGAGCAAGCACATCTATAGCTGTAACGACCTTGTCATTGTCTCTGAGCCCCGGGATCGGAGGAGCGATAGGCACAGCTCCTGTTGCAAGTATGACCGCATCACCACTGAGCTCACTTATGTTCTCTTTAGTGATCTCATGCCCGAGATGGACCGTGACGTTATCCATTCTGCCGAGCTGTGTCTCATAGTATCTGCGCACATTCATGAGATTGTCCTTGCATGGAGGAGTGGATGCAGCTACGATCTGTTCACCGCCGCAGAGCTTATCTGCTTTGTCATAGAGGTCGACTTTATGTCCTCGCATTCCCAGTCTGTATGCTGCCTCGAGTCCCGCAGGACCTGTGCCGATGACCGTAACATTCTTCTTCTCAGCTGCCTTAGGATATCCTGTCAGGAATCTGTGCTCTCTTCCTGCCATAGCGTTGAGTGTGCATCTGAGTGTCTGGTTGCCGGATGCGATCCTGTCACCTATACAGTGGTCGCAGGAGATACATCTTCTCATACCGTCAAGATCACCGCAAGCTACCTTGTTGACCCATTCAGGCTCTGCGATCCATGCGCGTCCCATAGCAACAAAATCTGCCTTGCCATCCTCAAGCACTTTTTCAGCTACCTCAGGATCCTGAAGTCTGCCCTGCACTATTACAGGAATGCTGACTGCCTTCTTAATCTCATCCGTCATATCTGCCATGAAGCCCTTTTCGTAATAGACAGGCGGACTGATAAGTGACATTGTCTGGAAGAGTCCCGCTCCGCAGTCGAGTGCGTCTACGCCTGCCTCTTCGAGCATTTTGCAGAGTTCAACAGTCTCAGTGAGCTGTCTTCCTGCATCGCCGATGAACTCATCCATAGCAAGTCTTACGATGATAGGCATGTTAGGACCGATGTTTGCTCTGCATGCTGCCACGAGTTCAAGGAGGAATCTTGCTCTGTTCTCAAGGCTCCCGCCGTACTCATCGTCCCTGTTGTTGAAGTATGGCGACAGGAACTCTGCAATCAGATATCCGCAGTGTGCGTGGATAGTGATAGCGTCAAATCCGCATCTCTTGAGTCTGCCGCATCCCTTGCCGAATACTTCTACGCTCTTCTTGATCTCTTCTATTGTCAGCTTGTGTACCTTTCTCTTTGCTACAGGGCACTCGATAGTTCCGGGTGCAACATTAGGGATATCCTCGATCGATCCTGCGTCATATGGCATTCCGAGAGCCTGCGCTCCACCGCCAGGTGATGCGAGCGCTGAGATCTTAGCGCCCTCATTGTGAACCGCTTCGGTCAGCTCGGTGAGCATCGGGATGAAGCAATCATCATCAAATCTTGCAGACCTTGGATATGGATCGATCGGATCGATCTTAGTGTTGCCCTGCATCTGATGTGTCGTGATCAGCGCAGCGCCGCCCTTGGCTCTCTCAACATAGTAGTCGATCTCTGCCCAGTTGATCATGCCGTCCGGTGATGTGAAATGAGTTTCAGTCGGCGACATCAGCACGTGGTTTCTGAGCTGCATCTTACCGATCTTTCCCGGTGCTAGTAGTTTTTCAAACATCTTTATTCTCCTCTCTTTCAATAAGGTGTTTAACTACAGGCTGTAACGTCTCTTCTCTGTCCCTATTGTTGTCTGCTCTGAATGCCCCGAGCAGAGTACTGTCTCATCAGGCAGCGCGAAAATGCGCTCCATAATGCTCTTTATGAGGTTGGTTTCATTGCCGCCGGGATATCCCCAGCTGCCTATACCCGCCTTGAATATGGTGTCTCCGACGAAAGCGACCTTGTCCCTCTCGCTGAAGAATGTCACTGAATCCGGCGTATGGCCCGGAGTGTGCATCACCTTCAGGCAAAACGACGGATCACTTTCCAGAGATATCGTCTCTCCGTCAGTCAGCGGAATTGCGCCGTCTATCGTTATCGCGGGTCCGCAAAGTGCTGAAAGGTTGGTGTGTGCATCCTGCAGCATCAGTCCGGTCCTGTCGAATGCATAGATTTCTGCCCCAAGCAAGTCCCTAAGTTCACTTGCTGCGCCCATGTGATCGAAATGTCCGTGAGTGAGCAGGATCTTTTCGATCGTCCAGCCATTCCTCCTGACTACCGACATCACCTTATCAGGCTGAGCGCCGGGGTCAATCAGAAATCCGTGACCGGTCGCGTCATCTATATAGAAGTATGCGTTGACATCGAAGCAGCCTCTCAGAGGTATCAGTCTTATCATCGCCGTGACCCTCTAAAAGTGAAGCTCACAGCCATCAGGCCCGCATGTCATGCCTCCGGATGTCTGTGCGGCTTTGGCTGCTTTGGCCAGCTTTTCCTCTCCGAGCACCCTGAGCATCGTCTGCTTCATGCCTTCCGTTGTCTGTGCTCCTGAGATGCCATACTCTCCGATAACAAAGAACGGAACAGCATGGATTCCATAGGCTGATGCCTGAGTCTCATCGGCGATGACCTCGTCTCTGTATTTATCCGATGCAAGCAGATCTCTTACTTCGTCTGAGTCGAGTCCGCACTCCTCACCGATCTGCTGCAGCAGTTCTTTATTAGCTAGCTCTTTATTATCTGTGAAGTATGCTGCAAATAATCTCTCAATTACTTTGTCTGCTATCTCAGGATCATCCTTACTCTGAGCGAGCTTGGTCAGTCTGTGAGCATCCATGGTATTGGTGAAAAGTGTGGTTGCATATCTGAAGTCGATACCTTCGTCCCTTCCCATCTCCGAGATATGCTCGACCGACCTTCCTGCGTGCTCATATGACAGACCATACTTCTTAGCGAATCTTGTCTGTGTATCCCCTGTCGCATGCTCGCCTGCAGAAGGATCCAGCTGGAACGCCTTCATCTCGATCTCAACATTCACGTTTTCATTCTCAGTGATCTCTTCCAGAGCTTTCTTCATCCTTGCTTCGCCTATATAGCAGTAAGGACATGCGTAGTCCGACCAGTAAGTGATTTTCATATATGCCTTCTTTCTGTCTGCTTCTGTGCAGATTTATTAGAACACGTTTTATTATTTGACACTTGCTATAATATAGAACATGTTCTATAATGTCAATAGAGATAATATAATTTGTTATAATTTTTTCTACAAAAAGAAAGATGAGGTCATCCCATGCCACGCAAGAGCGGACGTCCGGTCAAAACAGACAGCAATGAAGATAATAAGCAAAAAATCATCGACGCTACAGTTCATCTCATAAAAACAAAAAGCGCTGATCACATAACAGTACGCGGAGTATGCAGAGAAGCAGATGTTTCGATCGGGACCTTCTATCACTATTTTCGTGATAAGGACGACCTGATGATGTTCTTCGTCCGCACTACCCCATTCAATGATGCTGAGCTGAAGACTCCTCTTTCCGACATAGCATCAAGGATTAGCGAGTTGTACATGATGCTCATTGATCTGTACCTTGATCTCGGAGAAGACTTCATGAAGAGTTTCTACTCAACTTCCAATCTGTCGCTCTCCGCCTATATGGGAGAGGAAGATGGCTGCTTTGCTCCTGATACAGTCATGGCAAGAAGTGAAATCGAGCTGCAGGCTGCTCTGGACGCAGGATATGTGGACGCAAAAACAGATGTCCACACTGCATGCATGGACATCTGCACTATTATCAAGGGCTGCTTATTCGAGTGGTGCCTTGTGAATGGCGATATGGATATCCGCGAGTCTGTCTACCGCATCATCGGGAATTACCTCAAGCCGTACCTTCGTTGACCTCTTTCTCATTATCCTCCTCAGACAGCAGAACATAATCAGAATCCAGCAATTCTATGACCTGCGCATTCTCTGCGGCATCAGATAGGACCTTATACTCTTGGCATGGCAGAGTATCTGGACATGGACGAAGCATTACGATCCCTGCAAAAGGCATAAAAACACCTGATTTCAAAATATTCAGATGCAGAACTACAATAAGAACCCCACCCTTCCACGACGCTGAAGTGAACTGCTCCCCGTCAAGAGGACAGTGAAAAAACATAATATTTTTGACCAGTGG
>CAJMLL010000010.1 GCA_905214225.1 uncultured bacterium
ACTGGTCAAAAATATTATGTTTTTTCACTGTCCTCTTGACGGGGAGCAGTTCATTGCGCTGGCGGGTGCCCGGGAACCTTGTTGGCGTCTGATGAATAGACAATCTGACGGGGCTGCTCCAGTGAAGCAAAAATAAATGCTTGGGGTGCAGCCCCGCTTTTGCTGTCTTGCAATGCTTTTTTCCTGATATAATAGAGACGGTGAATGTGAGGCAGAGAATGTCTTCTGGGCGGGCTTCAGAAAAATATAGAAACGGCGGAATCCGATATCCGGTTGATCTCTGTTTCCAGCGGGAAAAGGTTTATGAAATCCGCGAAATGCCTGAGGACTGAAAGAGAAAGGATAATCATCTATGTTGAAAATAGTGCAGTCAGAAATCGTCGCAACAGCCGTGCGGCCGCAGCAGTATCCGGCCGACAATCTTGCGGAGGTGGCTTTTGCCGGACGATCCAATGTCGGAAAATCTTCCCTCCTGAACCTGATCACGGGAAGAAAGAATCTGGCACGTGTCAGTGCATCGCCGGGAAAGACGCAGACCATCAACTTCTATCTGGTGAATAAAGACCACGATCCGTTCAGAATCGTCGACCTGCCGGGATACGGATACGCGAAAGTTTCTAAAAAGGTCACGCAGGACTGGGGCGAGATGATGGAAACCTTCCTGACCGGGCGTCAGGGCCTGAGAAAGGTGTTCCAGCTCGTGGATATCCGCCACAAACCGACGGCGCAGGACGTGCAGATGTATAACTTCCTGAAATACTATGACCTCGATGGGCCGGTGATTGCCACCAAGGCGGACAAGGTTTCTAAAAGAGAGGCGCAGAAACAGATGCAGATTATCCGCAAAACTCTGGATATGCGTCAGGATGCCGCGATTCTGCCGGTTTCAGCCCTGAAAAAGACAGGCGTGGATCAGGTGCTCGCCGCAATTGAGGAAATCGTCCGGATTGGTTAAGTTTATGAGAAGTTTAAGTAGATTATCGGTAAAAGCTGTGAAAGCCGGTAGACCTGAATGGATAAAAGTTATATGATAGAATAATCGAGGAAAATCATATGACCGGAAGCGCAGGCTTCCTAGAGAAGGAGACATAATGGCGGAAGAAAAGAACACGATGGGCAAGGTCCTGTTTACCGAGCAGGATATCTGTGATAAGGCGAAGGAACTCGGTGAGCAGATTACGCACGACTATCAGGGAGATGAGCTGATCGTCGTCGGAACGCTGAAAGGCGCAGTAATGTGGATGAGCGAGCTCGTAAAGCGCATCGATCTGGATCTGAAGATGGATTTTGTATCGGCCAGCAGTTACGGTTCTGGCACAACCAGCAGCGGAGTTGTAAAAATCACGAAAGACCTGAGTATGGACATTTACCAGAAAAATGTTCTGATCGTTGAGGATATTATTGACACAGGTACAACACTGAATTTCCTGACGAAGAAATTCAAGGAGCGCGGCCCGAAGAGTGTGAAGATCTGCACGATGCTGGACAAGCCGTCCAGAAGACGCGTCCCGCTGGCACCAGATTATAAAGGCTTTACCGTTGATGATCTGTTCATCGTAGGCTATGGCCTGGATTATGACCAGAAATACAGAAATCTGCCGTACATCAGCTATCTCGAGCCAGGAGACATCCAGGAATAAAAGGGAAAGGAGCGGACAACCATGCAGAAAACGAGTATTGGTTTTTCATTACTTACTGTCATTACTGTACCGCTTGCGATTATTCTTCTCAGTTCCAATATTGCGCTCCGTATTCCGCTGACTTATCAGTTCTATTTCACCGACAAGCAGGCGATCAGTTCTGCGGGATATGAGGTGACGGAAAGCCAGCTGAGCCACGAGATTGCGGCCAGTCTGAATTCAGTCAGCGGCGGTAAATTTCAGGTTTATGAGAAGAATGGCCAGTATAAGGACCCGATTTTCGGAACGAAAGATCAGGAAGTTGTCAGTCAGGTCAGAAAGCAGCTGAATAAGGAACTTGCGGCAGGGATTTTTGCGCTGATTGCGTCACTTCTTCTGTTTGAGTTTACATTAAGGAAGAAAATGCCGGAATGGCTGACGGCGGAAGGGCAGTGGGCAAGCGGAATTGTCTGTGCGCTGCTGCTGCTTCAGGCCATCCTGGTGAACATCAAGTCGTTCAGGCTCTGGCTTTACAGCCATCTGGTGGGAATCACGCTGAAGAAGAGCGATGCACTGTACGCCATCATGCACCTGGGATTCGCGAAGGCATACCTGGTATTCAGTACCCTGATCGCAGTGATTCTGCTCCTGCTGTTCGTCTATATTCTGGTGAAACGTACGAAGCCGAAGGGCATGATCTTCTATCAATAACGGAAAACTGCATGCGGGCAGGGACTTTTTACAGAAGCCGCCTGCCTGCATCTGCAGATAATAACTCGGGGAGGGGTTATGTTGCAGATAACAAATTTAGAAGATATTGAACATTTAAATATCGACCTGCACATGCATTCAACATACTCCGATGGTGTGAAAACACCGGAAGAATTAATCCGTATGCGGGCGGAAGAAGGATGCATTATGGCCGCAGTGACCGACCACGACGGAGCGGGCGGAGTTCCCGAGGCGCTTGCGGCAGGCCGGAAATACGGCGTTCAGGTCCTGAGTGGTATCGAACTGGGAACCCTTCTGGATCATCGCTATGAACTGCATATTCTCGGTTATGACTATGACATTCACAACGAGACACTCTGCCGGGAAATCGAGAAGATCCGCGAGTACCGCGATGGAAGAAACGATAAACTACTGAAGGTTTTTCAGGACAAAGGAATCAATATTGCAAGGGAAGACCTGATGCAGCACCCGAACCAGGACTATATCGGAAAGCCGAACTTCGCGATGGCCCTGGAGAAGAAGGGCTACGTCAGCAGCGTTCAGGAAGCTTTTGATTCTCCTGAATATCTGTCCTCACCGGAATCCCTGGCCCTGAAGAAAATGGCCGTCGATCCCTTCGATGCGCTGTCCTGGATCGCAGGAGCCGGCGGATACCCGGTTTGGGCTCATCCGATGGAGACAAAATCCAGACTGGACAAGAAGAGCTCCGGATACCGCGCCTTGATCCGGGAAATCGCGGAAAGACTGAAAGGCGGAGGCCTGAAAGGACTGGAATGCTGGCATCCTTCTGCAGACCGGGAAGATTCTCTCTGGCTGGAAAATCTGGCCGATGAACTGGGCCTGTTCAAGACCAAAGGCTCGGACTATCACGGGCTGCGCTGATGCAGATGCATCGTTTTCTGATTCACCGGGAACAGAAAAGGGTAACGATGAAGTAGACAGAGACGCCCGCCGCGGCGGGCAGCCGAGACAGAAAGTGGAAAAGAAACGCAGGGGAACTGCGAGTTTATAGTAATTGATAACAACGGAAGAAAGATCTCAGCATCTTCATTTCGCGAAAAATTTTCGCAATTGTGATGCTATTAAGGAGGTTGAGATGAGAATTAGATTTTGCGGCGCAACAGCCGGCGTAACAGGATCCTGTCACCTGCTGATGACAGATAAACATAAAGTACTGCTGGACTGCGGACAGTTCCAGGGTGGAAAAGCGCAGGAAGCCATGAATGCCGAGCCTTTCCCTTTCGATCCGGAAGAGATTGAATGCGTGATTCTGAGCCACGCTCACATCGACCACTGCGGAAGACTGCCGCTTTTGGTGAAGAGGGGCTTTCACGGAAAAATTTACTGTACCAGCGCGACAGCCGATCTGCTGGGCGTCATGCTGCAGGACAGCGCCTACATCCATGAACGTGAAGCAGAATGGCAGAACCGAAAGAACACGAGAGCCGGAAAGCCAAAGGTCGAGCCGCTGTACACCGCGCAGGATGCTGTCAATACCATGCAGTACGTGCAGCCGGTCCTCTATCAGCAGCTGGTAGAGATCAATGATGAGATGCGGATTGTCTTCAATGATGCCGGCCATATTCTGGGATCCGCGATCACAGAAATCTGGGTGAAGGAAGATCACAGTGAGACCAAGATCGTCTTTACCGGCGACCTGGGAGAAACCGACCGCCCGATCCTGAAAGATCCGACTATTATCAAAAAGGCCGACTGTGTTATCATGGAGACCACATACGGCGACCGTCTGCACACCGAGCATGTGGGCGATGTCAAGAAACTCATCGATATCATTCTGAACACCACCCGCCGGGGAGGAACCGCGGTTATTCCGTCCTTTGCCGTCGGCAGAACACAGGAACTGATCTATCAGCTGAATCAGTTCTACGAGCATGATGAGCGCTATAAAGATGAGCTGAGCCGCCTGAATGTCTATGTCGACAGCCCGATGGCCATGACCGCAACCCAAGTATTCAGAAGGAATCCGCAGGTGTTTGACGAAGAAACGAAGAAACTGATCCTGTCCGGAGACGATCCGCTGGATTTTCCAAACCTGAAATTCACCAAGACCTCAGATGAGTCCCGTCAGCTGAATTTCGATCACTCGCCAAAGGTGATCATTTCTGCCAGCGGCATGTGCGATGCGGGAAGAATCCGTCATCACCTCAAGCACAACCTGTGGGACCCGAAGAGCAGCGTGATCTTCGTCGGCTACCAAGCCGTTGGAACACTGGGAAGAGCCCTGGTCGACGGCGTGAAAGATGTCACACTGTTCGGCGAGCAGGTACACGTCAACGCAGAAATCTACAACCTGCAGGGATTCTCCGCCCACGCAGACCAGCACGGACTCTTTACCTGGGCCGCCGGATTCCAGAAACCGCCAAAGCAGCTGTTCCTGGTCCACGGTGAACTCTCAGCCAAGGAGACCTTTGCCAAACTCCTGCACGATAAACTTGGCTATGACCCGATCGTCCTGAACGGCAATGCCGAATTCGAAATTTCCGGCACCGACGTCTCCCTGCTGAATCAGGAGACCGCCGAGCGCAGAGAAGCCGAAAATCAGGAAATTCAGCGTCTCCGCAACCAGATCTCCGAGATCCACTCCGATCTGGAGAACATCCTCTATAACGCCAACCTCGCCATGGGCAGCGGATTATCCGAGGACCGCCTTATCCAGATGAACAATATCGTCCAGGAACTGAACAAGAGCACCATGGACCTGGGCGCAGCCGTCTCCGAAGCCGGCGAGGAAGAGAAACAGCAGATTCCGAAGAAGGTGTGATGCTGCGGGCGCTCGTCTGGCGCCTTCCAGCGTCGAGGAAGGGTAAAATTGAAATTTTGAGAAGAGCCGTCTGGCCGGATGTCCGGCCAGACGTTTACATTATAAAGATAAGGATGAGGTGTTGATTTGGTGCTGCTAAGGTGCCGCGAGCAGCAGCGGGTACAGAGATGAAAGATGTGAGCCAAGGTATACTGCATACTTTGTGAAATTGTTGAATATCGCTAGCCCATCCGGCATATTCACCAATTATTCATTAGCGGTAAAGGCTGAACTGACCAAGTGTAAAAAAACGTGGACGGAAAAGTTTAGATAAGCGGGTAAAAATCCTGAACATATATAAATTGAGCACAACGAATTTGTATTAATGGCGGAATTCCTGTGTCTGTACAAACTACCTATAGAGGCGATGGTAAAATAGCTGCTCAATATTTCAGAATAGAAAGTATAGTCGGGGCGAATTCTCGCTAAAAGAAACGATGAGATGGAGTTGAAACCGAAATACAGGGAAACAGAATACAATAACTGGAAATAACATCTTCCATGTACATGAATATATTTTACAACACACGAATAAATATAAGGATAGAAGAAAAAACGGCCAGCAAACGTACCCAGGTTAAATTATTTTTATGTACAGAAAGAGGTTTTCGCCGAATAATACCAATGAATTTTCCAATTATGTACAGAACACCTTTTTTGCCGATAAATACAAAATCAATTGTGCACGAGTTGGGTGAATAAAAGGAAGGTGATGGAAGTACTGCCAGAACTATGGAAAACAGATGGGAGAAAAATAGGTGGACACAATAAGATACCAGAAGTTGCCATAAAACATGCTGTACGTTAACCAGACCGTGATCGATCAGTCAGAAATGAAATTCTGAAAGAGCCAGAGAGCGCCACGCCTCTGGCTTTTTCATTTATCTATGCCTGCCCTCTGCCAATTCAACAGATGGACACTACTCCGCCTGCAGCATCCGTGTTACAATAAGACTAACCATATATCTGTGAAATATTTTTGTAAAGGAGGCCCACATGGTCAGGCACATCATTTTATGGCAGCTGAAGGACGAGTACGACGAGGCGCGGAAGCAGGAGATCCGCCGCGGCATGAAGGAGGGTCTGGAGTCCCTGCAGGGAAAGGTCCCGGGACTTCTGACGACCGCGGTGCGGATTGACGGGCTGGCGTCATCGTCTGCGGACGCGATGCTGGACGCGGAATTTGAGGATGAGGCGGCGCTGAAAGCCTACCGCACGCACCCGGAGCACGTGAAAGTCGCGGATTCGCGCGTCCGTCCTTTTGTGAAAACCAGGGTGTGCATGGACTATGACGTTTAGGGGAGCTGAGTTGAAAGCAGAATTGGACAAAACTCAAACGGGCAAGGGGCTTCACTTGTCTGACGCGCAGCTGCGGGCGGTCCGGAAAACGGAGGGCCCGCAGCTTCTTCTTGCCGTCCCGGGAAGCGGAAAAACGACAACGCTGGTTGCCCGCCTGGGCTATATGATCCGCGAGAAGGGCATCCCGCCGGGAAGCATTCTGGTCATCACCTTTACGAAGGCCGCCGCGGAAGACATGCGCAGGCGCTTTGCATCGTTTTTTGGGGCGGAAACGGCGGAAAAGGTGCATTTCAGCACGATCAACAGTTTCTGCTATTCGGTGGTGCTGTTTTATGCAAAGATGTACCGCAGGAACAAGCCGAAGGATGAGACGAACAGTCCGGGAATCATCCGGATGCTGTATCCGAAGGTTTACGGCGGTTTCTCCAATGAAAACGATATTAAAGAACTGGATCAGCAGATCACTTACATTAAGAACATGCAGCTTGATGATGATGAGATCGAAAAGCTGAAGACTTCCGGAGGAGGCCTTCCGGTCAGAAAAATGTACGAGGCCTATCAGAACTTCCTGAAGGAGAATTACCTGATGGACTACGACGACCAGATTCTTTTTGCCCATCAGCTTTTGTCGAACCTGAAGCCTGTGCGGGAGCACTTCCAGAGGAAATTCCCCTATGTCTGCGTGGATGAGGCGCAGGACACGTCGAAGGTTCAGCATGATGTGATCCGGCTTCTGGCGGGAAAATCGCGGAATCTCTTCATGGTAGGGGATGAAGACCAGAGTATTTACGGCTTCCGGGCGGCCTATCCGAAGGCTCTGCTGGATTTTCGGGAGACCTATCCGGGCGCGGAGGTCTTGTTTCTGGAGACCAATTACCGCTCGGCAAGGAGTATCACGGAAATGGCGGCAAAGTTTATCACGGGAAATCAGAACCGCTATGAGAAGAAGATGCTGCCGGCGAGAAAAGAAAAGGGATCAGCGGAGATCGTGAAACTGAAGAGGCGGAATCTGCAGTACCGCTGGCTGGTGGAGCATCTTGAGGGAAGCTCTCAGGAGACGGCTGTCCTGTACAGGAATAATGACAGTGCGATTCCACTGATTTATGCGTTGAAAAAGGCGGGAATTCCCTGCAGAAGAAAGAATATGGACAGCCTGTTCTTTCAGAACCGGGTCGTGAGAGACGCCGCTGAAATTATGGAGTTTGCGCTGAATCCTTCTTCCACGCAGCTCTTCTGGGATCTCTACTATAAATTTTCTGTGCGGATCACGAAAAAGGCGGCCTTTCAGGCGGCGCACCATCCGTCCCGGCGTTCTGCGGATCCTCTGCTTCACGCCCTTGAGATTTCCGATGCACTGGGGCATAAGAAACGGGAGGAAGTGCGCAGGCTGAGGCTGAATTTCCAGAAGATGCGGCAGAGAAACAATGCCAGGGAGGCGGTCGCGGCCATCCGTTTTCAGATGGACTACAGCCACGCGAACAGTGAAAAACTGTTTCTCCTGCAGGCGCTGACGGATCAGGAGGAGACCATTGAGCAGTTTCTTGAGAAGCTTAAGGACATGGAGGAAGAACTGAATACCCCTCAGGATAAAGCCGCCATGCAGGAGAATCCGAAGATTGTCCTCAGCACGATTCATGCCAGCAAGGGACTGGAATATCCGCGTGTGATTCTGATGGATGCGGTTTCTGACATTCTTCCTGCCACGGATAACGATATCGAAGAAGAACGGCGGATTTTCTATGTCGGAATGACCAGGGCCAGAGATTCCCTGCTTCTTCTGGATTATGAGAATGAAAGCTGTCCGTTTATCCGGGAGTGCAGCGGGAAAAATGCCGGCTGGAAGCCTGGCAGTACGGTTGTTCATAAGAAGTTCGGAAAGGGCAGGGTGGTTTCTAACGATGGAAAGACGATTGTCGTTGATTTTCAGAGGAGGGGAAGAACCAGCATGAAGCTGGATCTTTGTATAGAAAAGGGTCTGCTGCGCTAGCAATGTGGGTATAAATACAGGGATGAGAGAGTGATGAGCGAAGGAGGTCTGCATGATTTACCAGAGTATTCCGCTTCGCGGCGGAAAAGCGAAATTAACCACATATATTCATGAGGGCACGCAGAACGGGAAGAAAGTGGCCAAAAGGCCGGCGCTGATCGTTGTGCCGGGCGGTGCGTACGCGGTTCACGCAGATGAAGAGGCGGAGCCGGCGGCGCTGACTTTTCTGGCCCGTGGTTACAGTACTTTTGTGCTGGATTACTCGCTGAATGAGGAATCGGGATATCCGAACACCCTGCAGGAAGCCGCGGAGGCCGTAAAAACCGTGCGTGAACATGCAGATGAATGGAACATTGATTCCCGCCAGATTTTTATGATGGGATTTTCCGCAGGTGCACATACCACGGCAATGCTGGCGGCAGAGTGGAAATCATCCGGAATTGCAGATGTTCTTGGCTGCAGTCCGCAGCTGATCCGTCCGGATAAGGCCGTCCTCTGTTACGGCGCAATGAAGATCCTGCATGCTGAGGAGGGGAAGGACGGACGCGCCGTTCCGGCCATTAAAAGCCAGAAAGCTCCCGAGACAGATGTGGTTTCCTGTATCGGAAAAGACACCGTTCCGCTGTTTCTCTGGCACTGCCGCTATGACCGCATGGTTCCCGCGTCCCATTCCATGATGATCGCAGAAAAGATGCTGGAATATAATCGTCCTTTTGAACTTCATCTCTTCCAGGCAGGCGATCATATGATGTCCGTAAACAACAGAACGACGGATCCGAAGGGAAAAGAAATCAATGAGAGCGTCTCTCAGTGGGTGCCGCTCTGCGATATGTGGCTGAGAAGAAAAGACAGTCACCACTAATCAGAAATTATGATAATCCCCTGCAGGCCATTGGGTCCGCAGGGGATTTTATATGCAGTGAAAACTCTCTTGCGGAATAAATAGGGGTATGATATATTTAACTAAGGTTAGATAGTTCGAACATAGATATAGGGAATCCCCGGTACTAACCAACGGCAGCAGGTATTTACACGCTGAAGCTGAAGGCGAGTCATTATGATGAGCAGCAGATTACGATTCAGGTAGGTGAGCAGGCAGATGCTGCCGGCGCGGGAGAAACAGCCGGGAAGAAAATGACCGTTGTGCCGGAGCTGTACTTCGATCAGAATCAGCATTATCTTCAGCTGAAGAGCTATAATCAGGATTTCCTGACCTGGTTAAAGAAGATTCAGTCGGTTTCTGTCAATGATGCCGTACTGAAGCCGGATAAGAACACCTGGTCTGCAAATGCCTGCGGAGTCAGTGACTCCTATGTGGCCGGGGAGTCTTCTCTGGCGCTGACTTCAGATACTCTGAAGACCGGCGGTAACACCGTGAAAATCAAAGCGGACGGATATGAAGAGGTCACGCTGAAGATTACGAGAACAAAAGGAGACGGCTGGTTTACTCCGGATACGTTTGCGATTGAAAAATAAAATGAGAGCAGAATAACAATTAGAGACCGCAGAGGCAGAGCATGCCGAAGCGGTCTCTTTTCTGCCATCCTCACAGAAAAACCATATAGCGACATTGAGGCAATGGGAATACTGTGATAAAATGATTAATTGGGACATGGGTAATTTTCTGTGTCTCTTAATCCAATATGGTGCTTTTACAGATTCCTACACGCAGGGGTCAGATAAAGGTAGAGAGGTGAAACAAAATGAAAAAAGAAATTGTAGAGCTTCGTGAGAAAATGAAAGAGAACGGAATTGACGTATATTTCGTTCCATCCGGTGACTACCACAGTTCCGAGTACGTAAATGATTACTTCAAGGAGCGTGAGTTTGCTTCCGGTCTAACCGGTGAATCCGGTGAGCTGATCGTTGACAGCGAGGGCGCTTATCTGTGGACTGACGGAAGATATTTCCTGCAGGCTGAGACACAGCTGGCAGGTTCTGAGATTGAGCTGATGAGAATGGCTGAGCCGGGCGTTCCGACGGTTGAGGAATTCCTGGAAGACCTGGCTAAGAAGCATAAGGGCTTCACATTCGGATACTACGGCCGCGTTCTGAACGCAGACAGAGGAAATGAGCTGAAGGATCTTCTGAGTAAGTATGACGTTCAGTTCAAGCTGGATAAGGACCTGGTGGGAGAAGTCTGGACAGACAGACCGGAACTGAAGCCGACAGAAATTTACGAGCTGCCGCTTTCCACAGTCGGAAAGACATGTGAGCAGAAGCTTGCTGATGTCCGCAAGGCGATGGCAGACAAGGGTGCTGACTACCTGCTGATCACAGATCTGATGGAGAGTGCATGGCTCTTCAACCTGCGTGCAGATGATATCGCATATACACCGGTATTCTTCGGATACACACTGCTGAGCCAGGACGACGTCAAGCTGTTCGTCATGGACGGAGCACTGAAGAAAGACGCATCCGGCAAGCCGGTACTTCCTTCTGACCAGCTTGATTTTGTCCAGGTCGGAGACTACTACGACATCGACAAGGCTGTCGCTGCTCTGCCTGCTGACAAGACTCTGTGGGTTGACGAGGGAACATGCAACTACCTGCTGAGCCTGCAGATTCCTTCCGGCATGAAGGTTGTCAATGAGATGACTCCGATCGCCATGATGAAGGCGCAGAAGAACGAGACAGAGATCAAGAGCACGCTGAACGCTCATCTGAAGGACGGCGTTGCCATGGTCAACCTCATTTACTGGCTGAAGAATCATGTCGGCAAGGAAAAGATCACAGAGCTGGACGTTGCTGCCAAGCTGAGAGGCTTCCGTGCTGAGCAGGAGGGATTCTTCGATATCTCCTTCGAGACCATTGCAGGATATGGAAAGAACGCTGCTGTCATCCACTACGCACCGACTCCTGAGACAGACACAGAACTGCAGCCGGAAGGCTTCCTGCTGCTGGACTCCGGCGGGCACTACATGGACGGTACGACAGACATTACCAGAACCATCAAGCTCGGACCTGTCACCCAGGAAATGATCGACGGATACACTTACGTTCTGAAGTCCCACATTGCTATGGCAACTGCTGAGATCACACCGGATCAGAACGGAATTGATCTGGACAGAATCACCAGAGCTCCGATGAGAGCTGCAGGACTGGACTTCAAGCACGGCCTGAGCCACGGCATCGGCCACCTGCTGAGCGTTCATGAGGGACCGAACATCCTGAGAAGAGTTCCGACTCCGATCGAGCTGAGACCGAACATGGTTATGTCCGATGAGCCGGGTCTGTACATCGACGGAAAGTACGGCGTCCGTATCGAGAACGAGGTTCTGCTGAAGCAGAATGAGAAGGGCAACATCGTATTCCAGAGCATCACATACTGCCCGTATGAGAGAGAATGCATCAACACCGCTCTTCTGACCGATGAAGAACTCGAGTGGGTCAACAACTATAACAAGGACCTGCGTGAGAAGCTCGTTCCGCTGCTTGGCAAGGAGCAGGCTGAATTCGTCATGAAGGAGACTGAGCCTCTGACGAAGTAATTCGGATACAAGACACAGATAAACATGCGCTTTTTTGTGATTTCTTTCAATTGTCACCTTGTTTTCTGGTGACAAAGGTTGACAATCAAGAGCAAGACGTGTAATATTAAAGCTGTTCCACGGCAGCTGGTGATGTTCACCGGCTCCGTGCCTCAGCTTTTTTCTTTTGTCTGCATGCGGCAAAAGAAGAAGTGCAAGGAAGTAAACTACTGTTATATATTCAATCAATCAGGATAAATAAAATGGATTATCTGAATCTTGCGGAAGAAATTATTCAGGGAAAGCGTCTGAAAACGAGGGAAGAAGGTCAGCTTCTTCTGGACGCGCAGACGGAGAAAGAGCAGAAACAGCTGAGAGCCGGTGCGGATAAGATCCGGGAAGCCCTCTGCGGAGACAAAGTGGATCTCTGCTCCATCATCAGCGGCAGAAAGGGCGGATGTTCAGAAGACTGCAAGTTCTGCGCCCAGTCGGGGACCAGTTGCTCCGGCATTGGAAACTACGGATTCCTGCCGGATGACGTGTTCATGGAAGACTGTGAGAAACACTATAAAAAGGGTGTGGACCGCTACTCCATCGTTACGGCGGGGAGAAATCTCTCCGACAGGGATCTGGACGATGCAGTGAGAGTGTTCCATAAAATGCATGAAAAGTATCCGGACATCGGACTCTGTGCCTCACACGGACTGGAGAGCCAGGAGGCATTCGACCGTCTGAAGGCTGCTGGCGTGGACATGGTGCACTGCAATATCGAAACATCCAGACGATATTTCCCGCAGGTCTGCAGCACACATACTTTTGAGGATAAGCTGGAGACGATCAAAAGAGCCCAGAAGGCTGGACTGAAAATCTGCTGCGGCGGAATCATCGGCATGGGAGAGAGCTGGCAAGACCGGCTGGACATGGCCCTGACCATCGCGGAAATCGGAGCGAAGTCGGTTCCGCTGAATGTGCTGATTCCCATTAAAGGAACGCCGTTTGGAGATCTTCCGCTTATGTCCAGAGAAGACATTCTGAAGACCGTGGCGATTTTCCGCTATATCAATCCGGAGGCGCAGATCCGGATCGCGGCGGGACGCTGCCGTTTCCCGGACGGAGGGACGGAGCTGTTCAGGTCGGGAGCCAATGCGACGATTACAGGCGATATGCTGACGACAACGGGAAACAACATACAGGAAGACCGGACTATGCTGAAAGAAATGGGATTTGAGATTCATGAAGTTCCGGAAGTAAGAGAGGAGAGCAGCCATGCGTTCGAGTAAAATTAAAGATATGACATTTATCGCAGTGATGACGGCGGTCATCTGTATTATGGGACCGCTGTCCATTCCAATTGGCCCGGTTCCGGTATCTCTGACCAACCTGGCTCTGTACATTACCATTTATGTTCTCGGGACCAGGCGTTCGGTCATTGCCTGCGGACTCTATCTTCTGATCGGTCTTGTGGGGCTTCCGGTATTCTCCGGATTCACAGGCGGCCCGCAGAAGCTGGTCGGACCGACAGGCGGATATCTGATCGGATTCATCTTCATGACCCTTGTTGCCGGACTGATTGTCGACCACTTCTATGAGAAGCGTATCATCAGCTTCTTAGGCATGTTCATTGCCACATGGATTCCGTATATGATGGGAACCTTCTGGCTGGCATACTCGGCACACATGAAGTTTTCCGCTGCCTTTGCCGCAGGTGTTCTTCCATTCATCATCGAGGATATGGTAAAGATGGGCATTGCGGCTGTCGGCGGACCGGTGCTGAAGGAACGTCTTTCCAGAGTCGGTCTTCTTGCGCGTGCGTAATTTGTCAGGATAACTCCATTTCAAACACAATATATAGCAAGGAAAAGGTGCTTCCCGGATTGTACATATTCGGGAGGCCCTTTTTTTTGCGGTTTTATGGTATAATAGAAGCTATACAAGTCTGTACGTTAACTTTTGTCAGAAAGGCAGAATAAAAATAGTATGAGAAAGCTAGTGTATTCAAAACTGCATGAGAAGTACGGGGATAATCCGGACCCGAGGATCAGGAAGAGAACGGACCTGGAGCTGCGTCTGATGGAGATGTATCATCTTGCGGACCAGCTCAGAGCAGTCTATGATCTGGCCATGGATCTGAAGGAAAAGAAGATTCCTTATGCGATGGGAGGGGAAAGCGGAAATTCGCTGCTTCTCTATCTCCTTGGAATTACGGAAACCAATCCGCTTCCGGCACATTACTATGATCCGGAACGCCAGACCGTAGAGTTTGCCTATGATCTGGGCCATCAGGAGAGACGTTACCGCACGCTGATGAAGATCCGTGATGGTTATGATCTTCCGGAGAGGGGATTCGATCATGAAGGAACCTGGGAGTCCGATGGTCACGAGCTGGCGCCGGAACTGTTCTGGGGAAATGAACCGGTGGAAATGGGAAGAATGAAGTCTCCCCAGATTTCCATGCGTGTGCCGGTGAAGGCATTCGGAGATGTTAAGCGTTTCCTGAAGGATCAGCCGGCCCTTACCCAGTCCGGAAAGACAGAGAGCGATGGAATCGGATTTACCTGCGGCTGTCTTCATGTCATCAGCAGCATCATTCTTCCGGAAAGCAGTGAATCCTGGTATCAGCCCATGGATGCATCCAGAATCCGTGACTACTGTGTCACGCACTTCCAGTCGATCCTGAAGCTGGATAACGGAAAGGTCCGCCCGCAGACCTTCCTGGGTGTTCTGAAGATGTACGGATTATCGAGAGGAAGCTGGTCCAATATTGTCAACCAGAAGGCCGTCGTGCTGCAGAGCGGAGAGGACGATACTGTATATACACTGAAAGATTTTGCTTATTCTCTGGATGTTGTGCCTGCTTTTTATGATGAAGTCATGGATACGCTGATCGGTGAGGGCATGGACAGAAGCCAGGCCTATGAAGAGGCGGAGCGTGTTCATCACGGCCGGGGACTTACGGGAGGACTTACCAGAGTCTATTATGAAAATAACCGCCTGCCGTGGTGCAACTATGCGATTCATCTTTTTCCGAAGGCGCACGGAATCGAATACATGATTATGTGCTACCGGATTGAACGGGACAGACAGATGAAGGCACAGAAAGAGGCGGAAAAGCAGCTTGAGCAGGAAAGAATCGCCGGAAAAGAAATGACCAAGCATGAGCTTGGCCATCAGGAAACGATTGAAATCAAGGCTGATGAAGCCTGGAAGCTGAGAGACGAAGATCCGAGGCTTCATAACAGAAATCTTGAGACGGAAAAGACCGGACAGTATCCGTCAGCGGATCAGCGCAGAAAAGCAGCGGAAGCAGAAGACCGCCGCGGTATCAGTCCTGCGGATCCAGGAAGGGGCGCAGAGTCTTAAGGAAGGCCAGAAGAAATCCGTTGATTCCAAGGTAGTTAATCCGTCTGTGGTGGGCGTAGATCAGATAGCCGCTCTCGATTCCGGGAAGTCTGGAAAAGGAGAACTGATCTTCGAAAACAGCGCTGCTGCTGCATCCTAATATGGATGCGGCATCCAGCACTGAAATGCCGTCAGACGGATGCTCCGGAAGAAATTCCAGCTCCGCTTCCCTGGATTTTGAAGAAGCTGTCAGATGATAGGGTTTTTCCGCGGTCGGGAAGACAATGGCATCGCTGATCGGAAGCCGGGATTTTACGTCTGCCTTAAGGCCGCGGTCGGTCGCGTGGATTTTTCCCGTGGTAAAGGCTGCTGAAGGCAGACCCAGATGGAACATAGCGCGGTGGAGGTCGCAGTTTTCCAGAATTGGAAGAATCCGGAGAAGCTGCAGGATATCGTCATGGTTGTGCAGCATGATAGTCTGAAAAAGCCGGTCCTCTCCGGTGTTCAGATATTCCATGTAAAGCCGTACACTCTCGCCGCCGTCGATTTCATCATCACGGGCGCTGGAAAGCCCCATATAGATTTCAATGCTTTTCTGCCGGAGAGAAGGAAGAACCTGATGCAGTGGAGAATAATTGCGAATCACCTGATACAGATCCAGATCATAAGGAGCTTCGATCGTCAGATGATATTTTTTTGCCCGCGTCTGAAGAAAAGGAATGTCGAAACGGCGTCCGTTATATGTGATGACGCAGTCCAGGGTCTGAAGAATCTGATCGGCAGCCAGGAGCAGGTCCTTTTCTTCTTCCGGAGACTGGGCGAACAGCTGAACGGCGTGCATGACAGAATTCCCCTCCGCATCCTTTTCCGGCAGGACGAAACCGATGAGGATCACCTTGTCCCTGTAAGGCCTCAGTCCCGTCGTTTCAATATCTAATACGCCGCACTTAAGCGGGCTGAAGTACATGTCAAAGGCCTTGCTCTCGTAAGGCGCTTCTTTTATATAGTCATCTTGTCTGATCATGGGCAGATTCTGTCCCTTTCTGTTTTATCAAAATTTAGTAAAAGGGAAAACAATTTCCCGATTTGAAGTTACGCATCCGGCAGGGCCGGATGCTGCTTTTTATATACCCCGTTCCGGCACTGGAAAAAGATTTCCTTTTTTCACCGGCTGTCCGGGTGTGGAATCTGGATGCGCACAAAGCGTCCAGATAAAATGAAAATGGACTGCAGGGAATGCAGTCCATCGTTCAAAAGGGGTATTGGGATTAGAGATTAATGAGGTTATCAGGGGGATAACCACAGCTATTATTATAGCGCGGCAGCGTCTGAATTGCAAGATATACAAGAATGTATCCTTAATTTTTCACCGCTTCTTTCCCTGATGTTGAAAAGAATTTGTCATCTGCCTTCATAGAAATGAAAGAGATTTTGTGATAGAATATGAGTTACAATAACCAGTAATGGTAAATCAGAAACAGGTAACATTTTCATTCTATTTGCATAAAGACGGAGAAAGCTATGGCATTTGAAGAAAAACAGCTGAAATCGAAATATATTTACCGCGGTCACATTCTGAATCTGCGTCTGGACACGGTTCAGGCCGTCAGCGGAGAGGCGCAGCGCGAGATCGTCGAGCATCTTCCGGCAGTGGGCATGGCGGCTCTGAAGAGGGACGGGTCCTTTCTGATGGAGCACCAGTTCCGCTACGCCATCGGGGAGGTCAATTTTGAGATTCCTGCCGGTCTGATGGAGAAAGGCGAGAAGCCGGAGACTTCCTGTGTAAGAGAACTCCGCGAGGAGACCGGCTATACTCCGGAGAAGGTCCGCTTCCTGACAAAATGTTACTCGTCGGCGGGATTCACCGACGAGACCTGCTACATCTTCCTGTGTACAGGTCTCAGCAAGGGAGAACGGGATCTGGACGATGATGAGTCCATCGATGTTCTGGAAATTCCTATCGACGAGATGGAAGAAAAGGTATTGAAGGGAGAAGTTCCGGACGTAAAGACCCAGTCTGCGGTTCTCTTTACTGCAGCACTGATCAGAAAGGGCGAACTGGATGATCAGCTTGATCCTGAAGTTCTGAAGAAGTTCGGACGAGCATAGTAAACAGAAATTCAGCAGAAAAGGGTGAAGAAATAACAGAAAGACGATGACAGAAACAGTAATGATTGAACAGTTTATCGAGGATCTGAAAGAGAAGAAAAATCTTTCTAAAAATACAATGGACGCCTACCGCCAGGATCTGCGGCATTTTCACGAGTTTCTGCAGGAAAGAAATATGGGAGATCTGCAGGATGCCACGAACACCAGTGTTGTGGCCTATATGCTGGCCATGAAAAATGAGGGAAAATCCAAGTCGACGGTGAACAGAAGACTCGCGTCGCTCAGGTCCTTTTACCGCTGGCTGCTCGACAAGGGCATGATTAAGGAAAATCCGGCGGCATCCATCCGTTCCCCGAGAATCGAGCATAAACAGATCCAGTATCTTTCCATCGCAGAAGTGGAAAAACTTCTGGAAATGCCAGATGATTCGGTGAAGGGAAAACGCGACCGGGCGATTCTGGAAGTTCTGTATGCAACAGGAATCAGAGTCAGCGAAGCGGTGGAACTCAAAGTTTCCGATGTCGACTTGCGCATGGGTTTTGTCGCCTGCAGCGGACAGCACGGACGTGCCAGAATCGTGCCGATGGGAAAACCCGCCCAGCGCGCCCTGAAGGACTATATGAACAGCTCCAGAAAGATCCTGATGAAGGACGGCGATCCGGACGACCGGAACGGAGTTCTGTTCGTCAATTACCTGGGGAAACCCTTCTCTCGCCAGGGCATGTGGAAGGTCCTGAGAAAATACGGAGAGATGGCTGGCCTTCAGGAAAAGCTGACGCCGCAGTCCATCAGGAACTCCTTCGCCATGCATATGGTGCAGAACGGCATCGACATCAAGTCTCTGCAGGAGCTGATGGGGCATGAGGATATCACTGCGACGCAGGTTTACTTCGGCAGCACCAGAAAGCGGATTAAGGACGTCTATGACCGGACGCATCCGCGGGCGGAATAATCCGGTCTGAAAATAAAAAATATCGGCCCTTCAGATGTTTTCTCCTTGCAATCTGAGGCTCCGCGCGGTATACTATTCGGGTATGACGGGCGTTCCTCTGGATGCGCGGCAGGGCCGCATCGCAATCATCGTAAGAACGTCTATGCTGAAAGGAGAAACAGATGAATATTATTGATTCCATCACGAACGAGTATCTGAAGAAGGATATTCCTGATTTCAGAGTCGGAGACACAGTCCGCGTTTACATCAAGATTAAAGAGGGAAACAGAGAAAGAATTCAGATGTTCGAAGGATACGTTCTGAAGCGTCAGAATGGCGGCATCAGCGAGACTTTCACAGTCAGAAGATTCTCTTCCGGAATCGGCGTAGAGAAGACATTCCCGGTACACAGCCCATGGATCGACCATATCGAGGTTGTCAGAAGAGGACGTGTCAGAAGAGCTAAGCTCAACTACATGCGTGAGAGAACTGGTAAGGCTGCAAGAGTCAAGACCAAGGAAATCAGAAAGAAGAACGCAGAAGCAGACGCATAAGTGCGGATGCTGCGAGGCCGTTGCGGATGATGCAATGGCCTTTTTCTTTTGTTCCGGATGGCGAGAGAAGACAGCCGGACCATTCCGGCAGGGCCGCATAGAAAAACGACGCGCCAGAAGCAGGCAGACTCCTGACCGGTGCGCAGAAACAGGAGGAAGAATATGGAACACATCAACTGGTATCCGGGCCATATGAAGAAAACCCGCGATCTGATCCTGACCAATATGGGCATGGTGGATGCCTCCATCGAGGTCATCGATGCGAGAATCCCTGTGTCCAGCAGAAACCCAGTCATCAACGAACTGGTGAAGGGAAAGCCGCGCATTATTGTCTTGAATAAGAGCGATTTGTCCGATGAGAAGCAGAACCGCCTCTGGAAAGAGAAGCTGTCCGGAGATGGCACATACACGGTGATCATGGACTGCACTTCAGGCAGCGTAAAACCGCTGATGAACGTTATGGCGCAGGTCCAGAAGGATGTCGCGGCGGCAAAAGAAAAACGCAGAGAGGAAGCCCTGGCTGCCGGAAACGGGAAAAATGCCTCCGGCAGCCCGAAAGCAGATGACGGAAAAAAGCACGACGCCGTCGCAAAGGCAAAACGTGAGAAACCGCTGAGGCTGATGATCGTGGGCATCCCGAATGTTGGAAAGTCCTCGTTGATCAACCGTCTGACGAATAAAAAGAGCACGAGAACCGGAAACAAGCCGGGTGTAACCAGAGGAAAACAGTGGCTGACGCTGAAAAACGGCATGCAGCTGCTGGATACGCCGGGCATCCTCTGGCCGAAACTGGATGACCAGCATACAGGCCTGGCCCTGGCCTTCTGCGGCTCCATCAAGGATGAGATTCTGGATATCGCAAGCCTGGGGCTGGAATTTATCAAATACATGCAGAATGAGTATCCAGACCTTCTCTGCCAGCGTTACCGCCTGGAACAGGTGGAAGAGACACCCCTTGCCACAATGGAAGAAATCTGCAGAAAGCGCGGATTCATCATGCCGGGAAAGAAAATCGACTACGACCGCTGCGCCAGAACCGTTCTGGACGAATTCCGCGCAGGAAAGATCGGAAGAATCACCCTGGAAAAAGTGGAAGAATAAAGTCAGAAGAAATCATATCCTTTATACATCCGGGTTCATCGGGCAGAAGCCGTGCATTCCGGATGCTGCAGGAAAAGGCAGGTCATGGAATGACAACAAAAGCAGAAAGAATCGCACAGAAAAAACAGCATTTCTCCGAGATGATGAGTTTTGATGCCCAGTATCGGAAAGATTTCCGTTACATTGCCGGCGTCGATGAAGTCGGCCGCGGGCCTCTTGCGGGGCCGGTGGTCACGGCCGCCGTCGTCCTCCCAGAGGACTTCGATGTATTTGAAATCAACGACTCGAAAAAACTGACGGATAAAAAGCGCCGCGAACTGGATGTTCTGATCCGGGGAAAAGCCATGGCCTACGGATTTGGCCAGCGGGACAACCGCAGAATCGACGAAATCAACATTTTAAACGCCACAAAGGAAGCTATGGGAGATGCAGTCCGCAACGCCGCGGAAATGCTCAGAGAACGGCTTTCAGGCGGTGCAGCAGCGGCCGGGCAGGCCGGACAGCCGTCAGAAGCCATGCAGGAACAGGCCGCCAGGCAGGAGAGCATGGACCTTCCGGGAAATCCCGATGCCCTTGCCGCCATGGAAGAAGCCGCAGACCGGAGAATGGAAGCAGAAAATGCCGCCTTCTCCCCAATTTCCCTGGTCATGATCGACGCCGTTCACCTGACTGAGCTGGAAGAAGCCGGCATCCATCAGATTTCCCCGACAAAGGGCGATTTCAAGAGCGCATCCATCGCTGCCGCAAGCATCATCGCCAAGGTCAGACGAGATGACATGATGATCGATTACAGTGAGCAGTATCCAGGCTACGCCTTTGAGAAGAATAAAGGATACGGCACAAAAGCCCACTACGAAGGACTGCGGGAGCACGGTCTGACGCCGATCCACAGAAAGAGTTTCCTGAAGAACTTCCTATAGAGATAGAAAATGCCGCATACGGGCCAAAACAGCCTGTACGCGGCATTTTTTACATGCTTTCAATGGTCTGGTCAATATACAGAATTTAATTTCCCAGCATCATCGACAGGGAACTGTCGGTAAAGAAGGTGTTTGCGTTATACAGGAAGAGGACATCGGTGATGTTCTGCGACTGGATGACGTTGTTGATGTTTCCAAAGTAATAACGCGGGTCGACGACGACGATCTCGCGGAAGTCTCTTGCCAGGAAAGGCAGGAAGCTGTTGGCGTAGGAATCCTTGATCAGAAGAAGACGGCGGCTGGACTTTACCGGAGTCTTGACGGTATAAAGCGGATGGTTGTTTCCGCCGAATACCGTGTAGGCGTCTTTCTTCTTCAGGTTCTTCAGTTCGTAGAAGTGTGTCGTCTTGGTCTTGGTATCCGAGTAGTACATGACGGAAGGAATGTAATCCTTTTTATTTTTCGGCATGTACAGGCGGATCTGGTCACAGAGACCGTTGGTGAATCCGCTCTTGGAATACAGGGTTCCGTAGAAGTTGTTCTTCACGACGAAGGATTTGTATTTCGTGTTGTCCTTGATCTTCAGCTTTTTCTTCGATGCTTTATATGCGGCATAAGCGCCCTGGGTCGTCCAGTGATGGTCGGTGCGGTAGTAGATCTGTTTAGAAGGGTCTTTTGCAGCCTTTCGCAGTGCCGGACGGACATCGACCGGATGAATGCCGAAGCCTTTTATCTGGCTGTAGAATTTATCCATGTAGGCGTTCTGATCAGCCGTCTGCACGGTTTTCGGCAGCTTGTCGCTCAGGATGTTTGCCGCGTTCGGAGCAAGCAGGAAATACATGTGCAGATTCTTGTATTTCTGCTTGAATTTCTTCATGCTCCTCAGCGTGTTGTTCATATAGGTTTTATTCGGACTGCTGATGTCTTCCATCAGATAATGGTCTTTTGCGCGGATAACGCCGTTTGACTCCAGCGTTCCCAGCGTCGTGTCATAGGCGGATTTCACTTTGATGAATCCGTTGCGCATCATAAACTGGTCGTTCGCGTAATCCTCCAGCTTGGTCTCCAGCCGTCCCTGCATGAACTTGCTCAGGGAGACACCAGGCCACTCCTGCAGCATACGGTTTTCCTGCGCGGAGAAGGATTTATCCGGCAAAATGAGATTGCCGATGAATACCACCCCAAGGATGAGACAGAACAACGTCGCCGCTATGTTACGATAATTTTTTTTATTCATGTCGTTTACTCACTTCGATTCTGTGTTGCCTTAACATCTGCCTGCAGCTTCCTAGAAGCGGAAGTACAGGAACGGGTTGTAAGAGCTGTAAATGAGGCATGCGGTGCTCAGGATCAGGATGCTGAAAATGCAGATCAGTCCCAGTACCGGGAAGCGTGCTTCCAGCTTTCTGAATTTCTCCATCGGCTTCGGGCTGCTCATCAGAGATCCACCAATCAGAAGCAGGATATTCGTTCTGAGTAGATACAGCGTATGTGTATTGATGAATGCCGGGGCGCCGATGCCGAACATCATGCCGATGGTGTCCCAGGCTTTTCCCAGCGTTGCACTGCTGAAGAAGACCCATCCGATGATGACGATGACCATGGCATAAACATGCTGCACCCATGCCGGAGCCTTGGCGATGTACTTTCCGATCAGGTATTTCTCAATGACCAGAAGAACGCCGTAATACAGGCCCCAGAAGACGAAATTCCAGGCTGCGCCGTGCCAGAGTCCGGTCAGACCCCAGACGATCATCAGGTTCAGAATGTGGCGCGGAACGGTTACCCGGTTTCCTCCCAGAGGAATGTACACATACTCACGGAACCATCCGCTTAAGGACATGTGCCATCTGCGCCAGAAATCCGTTACACTCTTTGAGATGTACGGATAATTGAAGTTCTCCAGGAAGTCAAATCCGAACATCTTTCCAAGGCCGATGGCCATATCAGAATATCCGCTGAAGTCGAAGTAGATCTGCAGGGTGTAGGCAATGGCACCGATCCAGGCGGTGATGACTGCCGACTTGCTGTCCGGAAGGGAGGTGATCGCTGTATTCAGTGAGCCAAAGTAATTGGCCAGCATAACCTTCTTACCCAGGCCGAACATAAAGCGGATTGCTCCCTGGCCGAATTTTTCTTTTGTCGTCTCACGATACTGAAGCTGCTCGGCCACGTCTCTGTACTTTACGATCGGTCCTGCGATCAGCTGTGGGAACAGAGAGAGATAAAGGCCGAATTTCAGCGGGTTCGGCTGCGGACGGACGGTGCGCTTGTACACATCCAGGATGTAGGACATGGCCTGGAAAGTGTAGAAGGAAATTCCGATCGGCAGCGACAGGGCGGTGTATTTAATGTGCAGGCCGAATACGCCGTTGATCGTGTCCATGACGAATCCGTAATACTTGAAGAATCCGAGGATGAAGAGGTTGACGATCAGGGTGAAGACCAGATTGCACTTTCCGGATCCGCCGCGGTGCTGTTCGTTGTAAATCTGTATGGCCATGAAGTAGTTGAAGAAGATACTGTAGACCATCAGGAAGAGGTAGACCGGCTCGCCCCAGCTGTAGAAGAACAGACTGGCGATGAGCAGGACCATGTTGCGCGCCCGCAGACAGCGTTTCGGGATCGCGAAGTACACGCCCAGAACGATCGGCAGGAAATAAAAGAGGAAGATGATACTGCTAAATAACATTTTTGAACACCTCCTCATATTTATCCGGGTTCTTGGCTGTGCAGTAGAAGAGATACTGGCCTTTCTTCAGGACGATGGCGTTTTTCAGCATGGCGACCTGCTTGGGACCGTAGCTCTCAAAGGTATGGGTCTGGCTGTCGATGCGCGTCTCTGCGGCATCTTCTGCTCCGCTCAGTGAAGTTCCCTTATGGGCCTTCAGAACGAGGACTTCGGAGACACCGAGCGCATTCTTACTCTTGTAGTACATAAATCCCTCATACTGGGAAGAATCGATTCCCATGAACTCCATGAGTTCGCGGGAATTGCATTTTTTCATTGTCGTGACACTGGTCTGTTTCTGGAAGGCCTTGTCGATGGTGCTCATCGGAACGTCCTTAGCATTGTTCTGCGCATACACAGTGATCAGAAAGGCGATCAGGACAGCGACGAGCACGATTTTTATGATTATGCTGCTGTGTTTATAGATTGTATTCATTAAAGCCCCGCTTTCTGCGCCATTTCATCGAGCCAGTACGGATAGTAGGCCGGCTGTGCGTGAATGCCGTCGCCTGCGTAGAGATTGCCGTGCTGCTCCAGGATTCCGGTGATGTTGATGTAGACCGGACGGATGGAGGACAGCGAGCTGCTCATGCACATTTTTTCAATTGCTGTGTTGAACTTGTTGTAGTTCTTCAGGACCTTGCGCTTTTTCAGCGTCTTGTCGCTCGGCTTGGTGATGCTGCAGATGTAGATCTTCGTCTTCGGGGAGATCTTGTGGAATTTCTTCAGCAGCTGTGTGTAGCGTGCGATAAACGGCTTCGTGTTTCCGTTGTAGTTGCCCATATCGTTCATGCCGAAGGCAAAGAATGCGGTCTTCGGATAGGTACGGGCAGCGGAAGTGAACAGGCTGTCGCCGTGCATGACGGAGGCGCCGATCTTGCAGAATACCTGATCATCAGACAGGAAACCGTAGGCGGTCAGACCTTCTGTCAGGGAGTCGCCGATCACGACACTTCCGTTGAACTTCTTCATATACTGGACTCTGGAGTTTCCGGAAGACGAAGAAGATACAGCACCGCCCTTTGTCGGGTTCGATTCATCCAGTGCATTGACCTGGCTCTGTACTCTGGCAATGCTGGAATAATTATAGGATTCAATGGTCTTGACATTTTTCTGTACGGCAGCATCGTCCGGTGAAGCGTGCCGGTTGAACTTCAGAAGATTAAAAATGAAAATCAGGACCAGAATCATGATGATCACACATACGATTCCGCCCGGAGTTTTTATAAATCTCCGCAGATTCATCAGCAGATCTTCGCGGTCGAGCTCTGAAATTCTCGCAGCTGCCGGTCTGCGCCGGTTATGATAATGACTTCTCACTTTATATCTCTTTCGCTTTCTATTCTTATTAAGGGTGATTTCTAACGGTATTGTCAACAATTGGAAGTGTCAACGTTGTATATCATATAGAAAATACCGGTTTATTGCAAGGGCTGAAAGCCTTAAATCTTGCGTAAGGGTCATAAAGAATCATTAAGAAATCTGTGTTTGTTCTAAATGCAAAATTGTTGCATATGTTTCAAAAATTCGGAGCCCTGAACCATTCACCATGCTGCTCACGGTGAAGGAGCGTGACGCTCTGCCTCCGCCCGATGGGGTAAGAAGAACCCAAACCTTCCACGACGCTGCAGCGGCGGGCGGGTGCCCGGAAAGCTTGCTGTCGTCTGGCGTGAAGACAATAAAAACATGCGAAACAGGAAATAAATTTCCCGCTTCGCATGTTGAAAGGATTAGAATATGTTTTGCAATAGAATTACTGGATCCGCTCACAGATCAGTCTGCCTGTCTCTTCTGTAGAGCAGGCATCCGCGCCGCCCGCCAGATCGGCTGTGCGGTATCCGTCCTTCAGGAACTGCTTTACTGCGTTTTCAATTGCGTCTGCAGCTTCCTTCTGGTCCAGGGTGAAGCGGAGGAGCATGGCAGCAGACAGAATCGCCGCCATCGGATTGGCCTTGCCCGTTCCCGCAATGTCCGGCGCAGAACCGTGTACCGGCTCATACATGCCGAAATTGCCTTCGCCAAGGCTCGCGGACGGCAGCATGCCGATGGATCCCGTGATTTGACTTGCCTCATCGGACAGAATGTCTCCGAACAGGTTGCTCGTCAGGATAACGTCAAACTGGGACGGGTCTCTGACCAGCTGCATGCTGGCGTTGTCAACATAGAAATTGTTCAGTTCTACGTCCGGGTAATCCTTGCTCATCTCGGCAACCGTCTTTCTCCAGAGTCGGGAAGTGTCCAGAACATTGGCCTTGTCCACGCTGGAAACCTTTCCGCGGCGCTTCTGCGCCATGGAGAAGGCGATTTTTGCGATGCGCTGGATTTCGCCGACACTGTACTGCTCAATGTCGTAAGCCGCGTAGCCCATGTCCGTTTCCTTATGACCGCACTCACCGAAGTAAATGCCTCCGGTCAGCTCACGGACAATCAGAAGATCCAGACCCTGGCTGAGGATTTCCGGCTTCAGCGGAGATGCATCCGCAAGCTCCGGAAATACCATGGCCGGACGCAGGTTTGCATACAGGCCCAGAGATTTTCTCAGACCCAGCAGAGCCTTCTCCGGACGCTGCTCACCCGGCAGAGCATCCCACTTCGGACCGCCGACCGCACCCAGCAGTACAGCGTCACTGGCCTTGCAGACATCGATCGTATGCCGCGGCAGACACTCACCGAACTCATCGATGGCCGCGCCGCCGGCCTTTACCGTGTTAAAGGTAAACTCCATTCCGTACTTTTCTCCGGCCTTCTTCATCGCCGCGACAGCCTGGCTCGTAACCTCAGGGCCGATGCCGTCACCCGGAACTACTGCGATTGTATAATGCATGATATACCCCTTTTCTGTTTCTATGGACAAAGGCTGAACGCGCAAGAGTCCAGCCTGTTTTCTGCTATCCTGTACTTTATCTCGTCGTCAGACGCTGCCGTCTGGCAGGGGAAAGGGAAATCCGAATTCCTTTTACGGAAGAACTTTCCATTTCTCCAACTGACTCTTATTCTCCAACTGACTCTTATTTCTGCTCTTCTTTTAAAGAAGCCAGAAGTCCTCCCGCATCAATGATGTGGCGGATGAACTCCGGGAACGGATGTGCCTGGAACTCTTCTCCTGTTGTGATGTCTTTAATCGTTCCGTTCTGAAAATCAACGGACACCTCGTCACCGTTCTGGATGGCCTTGCTTGCTTCCGGGGATTCCAGAATCGGCAGTCCGATGTTGATGGAATTCCGGTAAAAAATTCTCGCGAAGGTCGCCGCGATTACGCAGCTTATGCCGCTTGCCTTGATGGCGATCGGAGCGTGCTCTCTGGATGATCCGCATCCAAAGTTCTCGCCGCCGACAATGATGTCGCCTTTTTTCACATTGCTGCTGAAATCCGGATCAATGTCCACCATACAGTGGGAAGCCAGTTCGTCAGGATCCGATGAATTCAGGTATCTTGCCGGAATGATAACATCCGTGTCGATGTTGTTTCCGTACTTATGCACTCTTCCTCTTGCGTCTTCCATTTTGTCGTCTTCCTTTCTGCGTCCGGAGCTAGATTTCCTCCGGGTTGGTGATTTCACCGGTAATAGCGGATGCTGCGGCAACCTGCGGGCTGGCCAGGTAAACTTCTGAAGTTACTGCGCCCATGCGGCCGATGAAGTTGCGGTTGGTGGTGGAAATGCATTTCTCGCCGTCCGCGAGGATGCCCATGTAGCCGCCGAGACATGGTCCGCAGGTCGGCGTGGATACCACGCAGCCGGCATCGATAAAGATGTCGATGAGGCCCTCGTGCATGCACTGCTTATAGATGCTCTGGGTCGCCGGAATGACGATGACACGGATGCCGTCGGCCTTGCGGCGGCCCTTCAGGATTTCTGCTGCGGCGCGCATGTCGGAAATGCGTCCGTTGGTGCAGGAACCGATAACAACCTGATCGATTTTTACGCCCTTTGCCTCGTCAATCGTCTTCGTATTTTCCGGAAGGTGAGGGAAGGCAACGGTCGGACGGAGTGTGGAGAGGTCGATGGTGTAGGTCTTCTCGTATTCTGCGTCCGGATCGGCAGCGTATTCCTTATACGGACGGTCAACGCGGCCCTTCATGTATTCTCTGGTGATGTCGTCAACCGGGAAGATGCCGTTCTTGGCGCCGGCTTCGATGGCCATATTGCAGATGGTCAGACGGTCGTCCATGGAAAGGGACTTTACGCCTTCTCCCGTGAACTCCATGGATTTATACAGGGCGCCGTCAACACCGATTTCTCCGATGATGTGGAGAATGACGTCCTTTCCGGATACGAACGGAGGAAGCTGGCCTTTCAGTTCAAACTTCAGTGCGGAAGGAACCTTGAACCAGGCCATTCCGCTGGCCATGCCCGCGCACAGATCGGTGGATCCGACTCCGGTTGAGAAAGCGCCGAGTGCTCCGTAGGTGCAGGTGTGAGAGTCTGCGCCGATGATGGCTTCTCCGCTTGCGACCAGTCCTTTTTCCGGGAGCAGGGCGTGCTCGATACCCATGTCTCCGGCATCGTAGAAGTTATCGATGTCGAAGCGTTTTGCGAACATGCGGCAGGTCTTGCACTGCTCCGCACTCTTGATGTCCTTATTCGGGGCAAAATGATCCATGACAAGGGAAACCCTTGATTTATCGAATACCTTGTCGAATCCGGCCTTGTCAAACTCCTTGATGGATACCGGGCCGGTGATATCATTTGCCAGAACCATGTCAACCTTTGCGTTGATGAGCTGTCCGGCTTTTACTTCAGAGAGTCCTGCGTGATCCGCGAGGATTTTCTGTGTCATTGTCATTCCCATGTTGCTTCTCCGTTTCTAGAGCCTGCGCTCTTGCTGGGTGCTTTTTGTCGAATTCCTACCTACTATATATAGGAAGATATCGATCATGCAATCTGGATGGGCCGCAGGGAAAAATCCCCGCGGCGTCCAGTGAATTTACTTGATGAATGGATGTGCGTGATTCATTCTGTTCAGTGCGCTGACGAGAGCGTTAACGGAGGCCAGAATGATATCGTCGTGTGTGCCGACTCCCCAGAACTCGTCGTTGTTCTTATCCGCAATGCAGACGTAAGCGGCAGCCTGTGAATTGGAGTCCGGGCTCAGCGCGTGCTCGGAGTAGGTCACGAACTTATAGTCGTTGAAGTTGTACGGTGTCTTCTTCAGCGCGTTGCTGACGGCGTCCAGACGGCCGTTGCCGTATGCGGAGCAGTCGAACTGATCTCCGTCGATGTCCACGTGCATATTGACCTTGACGGAATCGCTGCCCTGCTTGTGGGTGTTTTCATCATGGGTGAAGACGGCAGTCTGGATGTCCAGCGGCTTGAAGTCGTTGATGTACTCGTCCTTGAAGATCTTGAAGGTCTTCTCTGCGGAAAGTTCCTCGTGTGTGTGGTCGGAAATTCCCTTCATCATATAGCCGACCTCAGCACGCATCGGCTTCGGAATCTGGAAGCCGTGGTCACGTTCGATGACGTAAGCGACTCCGCCCTTGCCGGACTGGCTGTTGATGCGGATGACGTCGCCGTCGTATTCTCTGCCGACATCATGCGGATCGATCGGCAGATACGGAACGGTCCAGCGGTTCGGGTCGTGTTCCTGTCTGTAGCGCATGCCCTTGGCGATAGCGTCCTGATGGGATCCGGAGAAGGCCGCAAATACGAGGTCGCCGCAGTACGGGTGGCGCGGCTCTACGGTCATGCCGGTCCAGTTCTCATACTTTTCAACAGCGCCAGGCATGTCGGAGAAGTCGAGCTGCGGGTCAACACCGTGGGTGTACATATTCATAGCTACCGTGATGATGTCGACGTTTCCTGTACGCTCGCCGTTTCCGAAAAGGGTTCCTTCTACACGGTCAGCACCTGCGAGTACGCCCAGCTCAGTGTCGGCCACGCCGGTTCCTCTGTCGTTATGCGGATGGATGGACAGAACCGTGTTCTCTCTGTGGTGGAGATTGTGATTCATGTAGCTGACCTGGCTGGCAAATACATGCGGCATGGACATTTCTACGGTTGCCGGGAGGTTGATGATGGCCTTATGCTCAGCATCCGGCTCCCAGATGTCCAGAACGGCATTGCATACTTCCAGTGCGTATTCCGGTTCTGTTCCGGTGAAACTCTCTGGAGAATATTCAAAGCGGATGTTCGTATCCTTATATTTCTCATCAGCGGCAATTTCTTTCAGGAGCTTGGCGCCGTCCGTTGCGATTTTCTTTACCCCTTCCTTGGATTTACGGAAAACCTGCTCTCTCTGAGCAACAGAAGTGGAATTGTAAAGATGAACGATTGCGTTCTTACATCCGATCAGAGAATCGAAAGTCTTTTCAATAATATGGCGGCGGGACTGGGTCAGAACCTGAATGGTCACGTCGTCCGGAATCATGTCCTTTTCAATCAGCGTGCGGACCAGTTCATACTCAGTATCCGAAGCTGCAGGGAATCCTACTTCGATCTCCTTGAATCCGATATCGCAGAGATACTTGAAGAACTCCAGCTTCTGCTGCAGATTCATCGGAACGATCAGTGCCTGGTTTCCGTCGCGCAGGTCAACGCTGCACCATACCGGAGCCTTTTCAATATGATCTTTTGTCACCCAGTCATTATACTCGGCACTGACGGGATAGTATCCTGGTCTGTACTTTCTGCAATTGTTCATCATCACGTATTCTCCTCTCCTGTGAATGTTGAAGTAAAACAGTTCATCCGCGGGCGCTTTAAAAGCTTCCTTCAAATTGAGTTTTCCGGCGCCGCTTCAGCTGAAGATGAAGTATAAAAAAACGCCTCTTTGCAATTCTCCAATTACAAAGAGACGAAAACATTCATTCGCTTCCGCGGTACCACTCTTTTTGACGCTGCGTGTTCAGCCCGGATCATTTCATCCAATCCATGAGATTCAGTCTGTTTGAGTTCCTGCGCCCGGTCCGTGATATAATCTGCTGATCTGCAGGATATCCGTAAACCGTGAAGAAAACTCCTCAGCGTCCGCTTCATTCTGCCGCTCGGGGGTGAGACATCAGAAGTCCTTGGCTGCAGCCTTCTCAGCAACTGGCTGCTCTCTGTACTGCCGGTGATCATCGATTTATTCCCGTCATCGCTGGCTAAGTGTAAAATATTCTCTTATTCCTGCGCCCCTGTCAGCCAAACTTAATTCGTTTCGTTGATTAAAGCGTAAAGGTATAGTAACTTGAAAATTGGGTTTTGTCAACAGAAAAATTGTATTTTGTTGTGTAAAGCTACGATAAAGTCAGCCCCAGGGTCGGGATTTTGGTGTGAGAGGACCGGTTTCCTGACTGCAGAAAAATAAAAGTCGGGAAACCGCATGGATTGTTTCCGTTCCCAGCCTGAAAGGGATGGCGGCGGTCGGGAACTCAGGGGAACCGTCCGCCTCTATATGTCTCTATATTATGTAGCTTTTCCTGTTTCCGATATACAGATCCGTATTTCCGCCTCTCTCCAGCAGTGATAAGACCCAATTATAAATAAAATTGTGTTATGTATAATTTTGTGTTATAAATCAAATTTAATAAAAAATATTTGTGAAAAAACCAAAAAATAATGTTGACACACAGGAAATTGGTGTTATACTTTAAATCACATCAGCGATGTGAGTGCAGACAAGCAAGAGCATCGGTGAGTGTGGAGCGCCGCAGAGAGATTTCTCTGAACTGCGAAGGCAGCTTGGATTGACTGTACAGCAGTACTCCGGAATTGGTTTTACTTTAACTTTATTGGTATTAAGGAGAAGAAAAATGGCAATCAAGAAGTATTACGATCAGGATTGTAACTTTAGCGTATTGGATGGAAAGACAATCGCCATCATCGGATTTGGTTCCCAGGGACATGCTCATGCAGAGAACCTGACAGAGAGCGGTGCTCACGTTGTCGTAGGTCTGAGACCTGGCTCCAAGCATGAGAAGAAAGCTAAAGATTTCGGTCTTGAAGTTATGAGTATCGAGGATGCAGCTGAGGCTGGAGACATCGTCATGATCCTGACTCCGGACGAACTGCAGGATACACTGTATAAAGAGCAGATTGAGAAGCATCTGCACGCTGGAAATGCTCTGGCATTTGCACACGGCTTCAACATTCATTATCAGATGATCGTTCCGCCTAAGGATGTCGATGTCATCATGATTGCTCCTAAGGGACCTGGCCACATCGTTCGTGAGCAGTATACACAGGGTTCCGGAGTTCCATGCCTGATTGCAGTTCAGCAGGATGCAACAGGAAAGGCTAAGGAGATCGCACTGGCTTATGCATCTGGAATCGGCGCTGGCAGATCCGGAATCATCGAGACAACATTCAAGGAAGAGACAGAAACTGACCTGTTTGGTGAGCAGGCTGTTCTTTGCGGCGGTGTCTGCGAGCTGATGAAGGCTGGCTGGGAGACTCTGGTTGAGGCTGGATATGCTCCGGAAATGGCATACTTCGAGTGCATCCATGAGATGAAGATGCTGACAGATCTGATCTATGCTAAGGGATTTGGCATGATGAGATACTCCATTTCCAACACTGCTGAGTATGGTGACTACATCAGCGGACCTAAGGTCATCACGAAGGAGTCCCGTGAGGGAATGAAATCCATCCTGAAGGATATCCAGGACGGAACATTTGCATCCGACTTCAAGAAGGAATTCAATGCAGGCAGCAAGGCACACTTCCTCGCAATGAGAAGAATGCAGGCAGATCATCCTCTGAACAAGGTTGGAGCAGACCTCCGCAGCATGATGAGCTGGCTGAACGACTAATTCAGACGGAATCAGAAATTTTCAGGTCGGTGGCGGTTTCGCCCCCGGCCTGTTTGCGTATATAGAAGAAGTAAGGTATTTTTATCAGAGTTCGGGAAGGACAGACGGGGCAGGCCCCTTGCCAGGCTGATTTTTGCCGGACAAAAAAGAAACGCAAGAAAGGAAATAAAACGATATGGCACGCAGAAGTGACAATGTAACAAAGGGCGTTGAAAGAGCCCCGGGAAGAAGTCTGTTCTACGCAATGGGATATACAAAGGAAGAACTGGAGCGTCCGCTGATCGGCGTCGTTTCCGCGTACAGCGACATTGTTCCGGGACACGCTCATCTGGATAAGATTACGGAGGCGGTCAAGGCCGGCGTTCGCATGGCCGGAGGCACTCCGATCATGGTTCCTTCCATCGGCGTATGTGATGGAATTGCCATGGGACACAGCGGCATGAAATATTCCCTGCCGAGCAGAGAGCTGATTGCGGACAGTGTTGAGACCATGGCCAATGCGCATCAGTTTGATGGACTGGTTCTGGTTCCGAACTGCGATAAGATCGTTCCGGGCATGCTGATGGGTGCTCTGAGAATTGATGTGCCTACAGTTGTATGCTCCGGCGGTCCGATGATGGCCGGCATGGTTCACGGCGAAGAGACCTCTCTGTCCAAGATGTTCGAGGCAGTCGGCGCGAGAAAAGCCGGAATCATCGACGATGCGGGTCTTCTGGATTTTGAGCAGAATGTCTGCCCGGGCTGCGGATCCTGCTCCGGCATGTACACGGCAAACAGCATGAACTGTCTCTGTGAGACGATCGGAATTGCGCTTCCTGGAAATGGAACGATTCCGGCTGTCACAGGAAAGAGAATCATGCTTGCCAAGCATTCCGGAATGGCCATCATGGACATGGTAGAAAAGAATATTACTGCGCGCCAGATCGTCAATGAAAAGTCCATCAGAAACGCGGTTTCCGCGGATATGGCTCTGGGCTGCTCCACCAATACGGTCCTGCATCTGCTTGCCATCGCAAGGGAAGCGGGAGTAGAACTGAGCCTGAAGACTTTCGATGAGATCAGCCAGAAGGTTCCGAACCTCTGCCATCTCGCTCCTGCAGGCCCGACGCACATGCACGATCTGGACCAGGCAGGCGGCATCCAGGCTGTTCTTGCGGAACTGAACAGAGGCGGTCTGATTGACACTTCCTGTATGACGGTTACCGGAAAGACAGTCGGTGAGAACATCGAAGGAAAGAAGCGTCTGACAGATGAGATCAGACCTCTGGAGAAGCCGTTCATGAAGGTCGGCGGACTTGCCGTTCTCTGGGGAAATATCGCTCCGGACGGCTGCGTGGTAAAGAAGAGTGCAGTTGATCCTTCCATGATGCATCACACCGGTCCGGCAAGAGTTTTTGATTCTGAGGACGATGCAATTGCGGAAATTTATGCAGGTCACATCTCTGACGGAGACGTTGTCGTTATTCGTTATGAGGGCCCTAAGGGCGGCCCTGGAATGCGCGAGATGCTGAACCCGACCAGTGCTCTGGCCGGCATGGGTCTGGATAAGACCGTTGCGCTGATCACAGACGGAAGGTTCTCTGGTGCCAGCAGAGGCGCGTCCATCGGACATGTCTGCCCGGAGGCTGCAATGGGCGGAAACATCGGCCTGATTGAAGAGGGAGACACCATCGACATCGATATCGAAAATGGTACACTGAATGTCGAGGTTTCCGAGGAAGAGTTCGAAAAGAGAAAGCAGAGAGCGGTTGTACGCGAGCCGAACGTAAAGACGGGATGGCTGCGCCGCTATGCCAATCAGGTTGCCCCGGCAAGCAAGGGCGCGATCATGGACGACGAGGCCTAGAATATTAAAAGAATCGTTTAATTAAGATGTGTAATAATGGAGCTGCTGCTCTGGACTTAAAGAGAGGTCCGGAGCGGCAGCTCTTTTTGGTCTGGATGGCCGCCCGCAGGCTGAATGCAAAATAGAGATAAATATTTATATTTCTCTCTTGCAAAAGTATGAGAAAAAAGTTATAATTATTCCATCACATGAAAATCAATTCAAAAAAATGTATAAGAATAAATTTAAGAAAAGCGGGATGATCAGACATTCTGCGGGAGGGAAATCATTATGGCTCTGAATTTAAAAGGTAGAAGCTTCTTGACGCTGATGGATTTTACACCGGAGGAAATCCGCTATCTGCTGGATCTGGCACACGATCTGAAGGCGAAGAAGAGAGCGGGCATTCAGGGTCATATGCTGGAAGGAAAAAACATCTGCCTGATTTTTGAGAAGACATCCACCAGGACCAGAAGTTCTTTTGAGGTTGCGGTCGCGGATGAAGGCGGAAATGCGGTTTATCTGGATAATTCCCAGGTCGGAAAAAAAGAGAGCATCGAGGACAGTGCAAGGGTCCTGGGCAGAATCTATGACGGCATTGAATTCCGCGGCTACCGGCAGAAGATCGTCGATGAACTTGCGGAGTATTCTGGTGTTCCGGTCTGGAACGGTCTGACCGACGATGATCATCCGACCCAGATTCTTGCAGACATGATGACCATTGAAGAGCACCTCAGCAAGCCGCTGAAGGATGTGCATGTCGTATTTGTCGGCGACATCAGAAATAATATGAGTTATGCCTGGATGTACGGATGCAGCAAGATGGGCATGCATTTCACCGCTTATGGTCCTGAAGAGCTTAAGGAGCAGATGAATCCTGAATTCATAAAGAAGGCAGAAGATGTGGCAGCGGAAACGGGCGCGGTCATCGAAGTTTCTTCCGATCCGGCCTGCCTGAAGGGCGCGGACGTCATCTACACGGACATCTGGGCATCCATGGGTGAAGAGGATGAAATCCCGGAGAGAGTCAAACTGCTGTCGCCGTATAAGGTCACGGAAGAAATGATGAAATCCACAGAGAACCCGGAGGCTCTGTTCATGCACTGCCTGCCGTCCTTCCATGATTTCAAGACCAGAATGGCAAAAGAGCAGATGGAAAAAGGCTACGATATCCGTGAAGTCACGGATGAAGTATTCCGCAGTAAAAATTCCGTCGTGTTTGACGAGGCTGAAAACCGCATGCACAGCATCAAGGCCATCCTCTGTGCGACACTGTAACATATAGAAATACAAAATCACAGAAAAAATGAGCCGTTTCCGGAGATTCTCAGACCTCTTCCGGAAGCGGCTTTTTAACTCTTGCGCGATGATATTTTGTCCCGAAAGGAGACTGCCGCAGCTTATTTCAGGCTGAACAGGCCGCAGATTCTGGCGAGCAGGGAATCTGCAATGAGTCCGCGGAAGAAGCGGTCCAGCGTCGTCACAAGGCCCGGGGTGGAGACTGCATGCCGCCTCCGGACATCAGAAAGCGACCAGGAAACGACGCTTTTTGCGGTTTTGGAGAGGAAGGGCTTCTTCCGTTCACCGGTTGCGACAGAGATGAATTCGGTGTCCCTGACCCAGTAGGGGCAGACGGCGGTTACAGAAATTCCCGTCCGGATCAGCTCGATCCGCAGAGCCCGGCTGTAGGAATACAGAAATGCCTTGGAGGCGGCGTAGGCGTTGATGCCCGGAATCGGCTGAAATCCGGCGACAGAGCACAGTTCCGCGATTCTGGAGCCGGCCTTCATATAGGGAAGGCAGAGCTGGGTGATCCTGACCGCAGCTTCATCATTCAGGCGGACCATAGCCGCCTCACTCTTTGCGCCAGCATCTGTGGAATTGCCGGATTTTCCGAATCCCGCGCAGTTCACCAGCATAGTAATGGTGAAGTCTGATGACGTTTTCAGCTCTTCGCAGGTCTCTTTCAGTTTCTCCAGCGCCTGATCATCCGTCATGTCCATGGACAAAATCCTGCAGGGCAGACGCAGCTCTTCTGCAAGCTTTTCCAGCCGGTCTGCCCTTCTTGCAAGGAGCCACAGTTCGTTGACATTATACTTTCCTGGATTGGCGTCGATCCGTCTTGCGTATTCTGCTCCCAGTCCGCTGGAGGCTCCGGTGATCAGCGCCGCCCGGTGAACCGTCTCCCTCTCTTTTGTCTGCGAGACCTTTCTTACAGCACGGGTGCGGGCCAGGCGCAGCCGGCCCTTTTCCGTCCAGTAACAGATAACAGAAATCAGTCCGGTCACGAGAAATATCGTGCCGAGAATGAAAGCAATTGTTCTCCAGAGATATATGTATGGGGTCATGGAAATTCCTTCTTTCAATTGAATTTAGAACACATTGTAATCGTTTAATTGCGATGCGTATCCGTAGACATCGCGATGAAGCTTCCTTATAGGAATACTACCACAAAAGCCTGGATATGCCGCAGATGCAGGGGCAATAAATTTGTGAATATTTCCTTGCAGATTATTTTTTTAAATTTAAATTTTGTCTAGAACAAATGTTCGTGATGTGTTACAATGGTCTGACAAGGAAAAGCAGGGGGATGGAAACGGTGAATGAATTAGAGAATTTAAATGAAAAACAGAGGGAAGCCGTCACGACGACGGAAGGCGTGGTCCGGGTTATTGCGGGCGCCGGATCGGGAAAGACGAAGGCACTGACCAGCCGCTTCGCTTTTCTGGTGAACGAAGCCGGAATTCTGCCGGGAAATATCCTGTGCGTGACCTTTACAAATAAGGCGGCAAATGAGATGCGCCAGAGGATTCACGCGCTGACGGGGGATAATGATACGGGATACATCAATACCTTCCACGGCTTCTGTGTCAGCGTTCTGCAGGAGGACAGCCATGCCGTGCAGTATCCGAAGAGCTTTCTGGTTCTGGATAATTCCGACATTGACGCCATGCTCGGGGTGATTTACGAGGAGAGAGGACTGACCCTGAGGGACATGACCTTTTCTCATGCCCGGGACCGGATTGAGATGCTGAAGCTGAAGGAACGGCCGGATTATTACATTGATATGATCGAGATGTCTGTGGACATCCTCCATCAAAAGTATATGGAAGCAGTCGACCCAATGGATATCATTTTCTATGGATATCTGTATCAGGAAAAGAAATGTTTCGGCTTGGATTATAACGATCTGATCACCTTCACCCTGTATATTTTCAAGCAGAATGAGCAGATCAGGAAGAAGTGGCAGAAGCGTCTGGAATACATCATGATCGATGAGTTTCAGGATATCGATGATCTGCAGTATAAACTGATGATGGTTCTGCAGGACTATCATAAGAATCTGTTTGTGGTCGGAGATCCGGATCAGACGATTTATTCCTGGCGAGGTGCCAATGGAAGGTATCTTCTGAACTTCCAGGAGGATTTTCCGCAAGCAGAGACGATCATGATGATGCAGAATTACCGGTCGACGCCGCAGATTCTGAAGGCAGTGAATTCCCTGATCGGCAAAAATCAGGTCCGGATTAAGAAAGACCTGATTCCCATGCTTGCGGACGGAGAGCCTGTTGTCTGCAGCCTTTCCGATAACGCAGAAAAAGAAGCGGAATGGATCGCGGACCAGATTACAGAACTTCATAAGAAGGGTGAAGCCTATCATGATATGACGATTCTGTACCGGGCGCACTATGTCACGCGCGCCGTGGAAGAAGTTCTGATGAAGAGGAAGATTCCGTATACCATCTACAGCGGGGTTCAGTTTTTCGGCAGGATGGAAATCAAGGATGCCCTGTCTTATCTTCGGATGATCGTGTATAAGGATGATTTGTCCTTTCTCAGAACCGCCAATACACCGAAGAGAAATCTGGGAAAGCGCCGGATGGCCTTTCTGAAGGAGTATGCGGAGACGCACGGATGCAGTCTGTATCAGGCCCTCACTGCTTCGCTGGATGAGCCGGTGATGAAGGGAACCCGTGCGCAGGAGTATGTGAAGCTGATTGAACAGTATCATGAAAGCTATGAGGGAAGACCGATTTCTGACCTGCTGTCTTCCCTTCTGGATGACAGCGGATATGAGGAAATGCTGCGTACAGAAGGAAGCCAGGAGAGACTGGATAATCTGGCGGAATTGAAACAGTCCATTTATGATTATGAGATTTCCTGCGGGGAGGAGACGGATCTTCCCCAGTACCTGTCTCATGTTGCGCTGTTTTCCAATGCAGACGCGCAGCTGCAGCAGGATAAGGTGAAACTGATGACGGTGCATGCCGCCAAGGGACTGGAATTTCCGAATGTCTTTCTCTGCGGTCTTTGTGAGGGAATCTTCCCGTCACGGAAAGTGACTACGCGCCCGGGCATGGAAGAAGAACGGCGTCTGGCCTTTGTGGCCATGACAAGAGCGGAGAAGCGTCTCTTTCTCAGTGCGTCATCCGGAAGGAATGTGGATGGTTCACCTCGCTATCCGTCCCGTTTTATTCTGGATATCGACTCTGAATATCTGGAGTTTACAGAGAAACCGCAGGACAGCCTGATCCGCGATACAAAAACTTATATACAGAGAAAAGAACGCTGGATGGAAAACGAACAGCATACCATGAAAACAGGAACCCGGGTCCGCCATTCGATTTTTCATGACGGAACAGTCATCGGAATTGATGAAGAGAAACATGCCTACGTCATTCAGTTCGATAAAATCAGTACGCCGCGATACATCAGTTTTCGCGCACATCTGGTAAAGATAAAGCCGGAGAACGGAGAATAACAGGAAAAAGGAAAAAAGAAAATAAGAGATAAGGAATAAAGGTGAGGGTATGAGCAGCTTTTTTCATTATGTAAACCGGACAGGATATGATCATATCTATAATTCGTTTTCGCCTGCACATATTATCATTGTAATCGGTTTTTTTCTCGGCTTTGCCTGGATTGCACGGACATCCAGAAAGCCGGGATCCGGAAAGCTGATGCGGCGGCTGGAGAAAATCAGCCTGACCGTGATGGCCAGCGGACAGATTACCTATATGATCTGGTTTGCGCTGAGTGGAAGCGGGGGAGACAAGTGGCCGCTTTACGCCTGCCGCATTGCCTGTATTCTTTTGATTTTCACGTATTTTGTGCGCTGGATGCCGCTGGAGCAGTTTTCGATCTATACGGCGCTCTACGGGGGGATCAGCTCGGTATTTTATTCTACGCCGAAACCCTTTGCCTTCCCGCATGTGACAAGGATCGCTTTTTTTGCCACGCATATCGGGCTGGCCTATTCTGCACTTCTGCGTATCCTGAATCATGATGAGGAGATCGACATCCGGTCGCTGAAAGGTGCGGAATCGGTGAATCTTGCCGTAATCGGTCTGGTGCTGCTGATCGACATAAAGTTTGACTGGAACTATATGTTCCTCCTCTCCCCGCAGCTGCCGACGAAGTATCTGGGACAGATTCACTCCATGTATGTACAGGTCCTGGCGACTATCGGTGTTGCCGCCGTCTACATTTTTGCCCTGTTTGCCGCATGGTTTTTTGCGGTCTGGCTTCAGGTGCATTTCAGTTCCAGGCATTATAAGAGGCAGAGCAGCCGGCCGCAGGTGCGGAAAACCTCAGAACCGAAGTTTGTGCACAGGCTGGAAGACCGCAAAAACTATATCAAAAAGAAATAAACGTGATGTTTTTCTGAAGTTTTTTCGTATAGATATACGCTGGCGCTTCATCGCGTTATAATACACGTTGGAATTTATTTCAAAGGAAAGGGAAGTGTAACAAAATGAAATTAGAAATCAAGAAGACGGCAGGTGTTCTTCTGCTCGCTCTGGCTCTTCTCGTAACGATGAGCTTCACGACAGGATTCACTGCAGATGCAGCCACCAAGACCGCATCCAAGACTGCCAAGACCACAACAACTGCTCAGAAATCTTCTTCCAGCAAGGCAAAGAAGACTTCCAGCAAGAAAACAACGAAGAAGAGTTCTTCCAAGACAAGCAAGAAGACTCCATCCAAGACAACAAAGAAGTCTTCCAAGAAGAACACATCCAAGAACTCTTCCAAGAAGACAACAAAGAAGTCTTCCAAGACATCTTCCAAGAAGAACACATCCAAAAACTCTTCCAAGAAGACAACAAAGAATGCAGTAAAGGTAAAGTACAGCGTACCGGCTTCCAAGACGGTTACCGTTGGAACGACAACCTATACACTGAAGGAAGATAAAACTTCTGCATCCCTGATCAGCACAGACAGCAGCACCAAGACATCCAAGACTCTGGAAACACTGCCGATGAAGGGATACAACATCAATAACTACTGCTTCATCTCCGATTACAACAACGGCAAGATCTATGTATCTCAGAATTCCGCAAACCAGGGAACAACATATACCTATGATACAGCAACAGGTACATGGAGCACATTCATGCAGGACGGAGCTCTGGAAGCAAGAGTCGGAAACTATTTCATCGCTGCCAACCCGGTAAAGACACCGCTGGGAGAGACAGAAGTTCTGTACAAGCTCAATGGCACAGGTTATACCAAGGTAAAGACACTGGGAAAGAACTGCGGAACAGCAACAGCAGTCGGCAAGTATTTCTACTACGTACAGTATGACGCCGATCAGACACAGGGAACTCTGTATCGCATGTCTGCAAACGGCAAGAAGTCTGAGACAATCAACACGCTGAGTGCACGTTCTTCCGATGAGACTTTCACCATCACCAAGATCACTGGAAAGTACTGCGTATTCAATGTTGACGGTGTAAATTACCAGTATACATACAAGACAAGAAATATTTCCAAGATGAAATAACGGAATAAATTCTGGATGGAACGGCCATACCCGTGGAAAATCAACGGGTATGGCCGCTTTTTTTATCTATGGCCATACTTGATAATAGTAAAATAATTTGTTATAATCCACATTGACAATGCAATAATTTTTGGTTATGGCTACAAAAATGGATGATTTGTTTTACTGAACTGCTGTGTTCTCTTGCAGCTTTCTTTTGTCCGATGGAGAGATAAGGACGGAAATCGTGCAGGAATGGCAGCATGTTGATCTGATGAAAGCAGGTGACAAAATGTTAAGTGGAGCTAAGGCTATGGTGAAGTGCCTGGAAGCGGAAGGAATTACGAAAGTATTCGGCTATCCGGGCGTTGCGATTGCCCCGTTCTATGACGGGCTGTATGATTCGGATATCGAGCACGTCCTGGTCAGAGAAGAACAGTCGGCGGGCCACGCGGCAAGCGGATGGGCCAGAATTTCCAGAAAGCCGGCGGTATGTGTAACGACTTCAGGACCGGGAGCGACCAATCTGATTACTGCGCTTGCAACTGCATACGCGGACAGCATTCCGATTATCGCGATTACGGGACAGGTAAGCAGTGAGCTTCTGGGCAGAGACGTATTCCAGGAAGCGGATATTACCGGCGCGACAGAATCCTTCACCAAGTACAGATATCTTGTAAAGGACGTGAAGGACCTTCCGCGGATTTTCAAGGAGGCCTTCTATATTGCGTCTACAGGGCGCAAGGGTCCGGTTCTGATCGACGTTCCGGTTGATATTCAGAAACAGGAACTCGAAGATTTCGATTACGATAAAATCAAAGTGCATATCCGCGGCTATAAACCGCCGAAGAAGACTGGAAACAAGCAGCAGGTGAAGAAGGTCGTAGAGGCCATCAATAATTCTAAGAGACCTCTGATCTGTGCCGGCGGCGGAGTCATCCTCGGAAACGGCGAGAAGGCCGTCTGCGGATTCTGCGAAAAGAATAATATTCCGCTGGTCCATACGATGATGGGACTCGGTGTTATGCCGAAAGATCACGAACTGTATTTCGGCATGCTGGGAAACAACGGAAAACAGTACGCCAACCGGGCTGTTGATCAGAGTGATCTTCTGATTATTGTCGGCGCTCGTGTCGCAGACAGAGCGATCGCGAAACCGAAGAACCTTGAAGAGGGAACACGGACGATTATCCATATCGACATTGATACGGCGGAGATCGGAAAGAATCTCGGACCGACAATTCCGTTGGTCGGAGATGTCCGTGGTATTTTCCAGATTCTGACAAAAGAAGACATTACTGTGGACACGACCAAGTGGCTGGAAGAGCTGACAAAAGTCCGTGAGAACACGGTGGATCACCGGAAATTCAGTGACCAGTATGTAAATCCGAAGACACTTGTAAAGTCCCTTTCTTCCAGGATGGAGGACGACGCAATTTACGTTGCGGATGTAGGGCAGAATCAGCTCTGGTCTGCGGACAACTACATTATGAAGCGCGGCCGTTTCCTGACGACCGGAGGAATGGGGACGATGGGTTATTCCATCCCTGCGGCAATCGGCGCCAAGATGTGCCAGCCGGAGAAACAGGTTGTCGCCGTATGCGGAGATGGTTCCTTCCAGATGGCCATGAACGAGCTTGCGACCGCGCGTGTCAACCATGTACCGCTGAAAGTTGTGGTAATGAGAAACCATTACCTTGGACTGGTGCGTGAATACCAGTATAATACCTATCAGTCACGCTACGAAGGCGTACAGCTTTACGATTATCCGCATTACGACAAGATTGCGGAAGCCTATGACATGAACTATATCTATGTTGACGACAACAGCCGCGTAGACGAAAGTGTCGATCAGTTCCTCGGCAGCGAAGATCCGTGTCTGATGGTCTGTGAGATTGCTTCAGGAGATAACACGAAATAGGAGGTGCGTGATGAAAGGTATTTTTTCGGTATTAGTAGAAAACCAGGCAGGCGTACTTTCCCAGATTTCCGGATTGTTCGCGCGCAGAGGATTTAATATTGATTCGCTCGCTGTAGGAGAAACAGAGAATCATGATGTATCCAGCATGACGATTGTTTCCACCGGAGACGAGCGCACAATTGACCAGATTGAAAAACAGCTGAATAAGAAACTGGATGTCATCAAGGTCAGAAGACTGGAAAATAACAACTGCGTCTGCAGAGAGATGATGCTGATCAAGGTATCCTGCACCCCGACAAACCGCAGTTCTCTTCTGGAAATCTGCCTGATCAGCCACGCAGAAATCGTCCATATGGGGCCGAAGGACATGATCATTGAAATGCAGGCCGCCCCGGACGAGATCGAGAATTTCATCGAGCTGGTCAGAAGTTTCGGAATCAAGGAAATCCAGCGAACCGGAACCGTTGCACTGAAAAAAGATTGATGGCTTGAGTATAAGGGCAGAATGTGTTAACATACGTAATGTTGCGTGATTCGTGCTGCAGACCGTGAAACTTCATGTTTTGCAGCAGTCGGTCAGAGCATGAAAAGAATAGCCATAAAAACAGAATGCTAAAACCTGGGAAGGGCAGCGATGCCCCGGGTGTGGATTTTTAAGTATCGTCTTTTTCGCCACAGAGTTTTGCAGGAGCTGAGAGGCCCTGCAGTTTCTCTGTGGCGTTTTTTTGTGCGGACAGTCTGCGTCCGGAAGAAACGTCCAAACGTCCGGAGGAATGTTTTCCTCCGCAGTGCTTCCCGGAACTCAGAAAGTCCCCGATGCATATGAAATTCCGCTGTCTGTTTCAGGGAATTAGTTCAAGATAAAGAGAGGAGTCAGTATACGTATGGATCAGTCCTTTATGAAAACCAGAAAAATACTGCCGCTGGTGATTTCCATGTCACTTCCGATGGTGGTTTCTATGATTGTCAATTCGCTGTACAACATCGTGGACAGCTTTTTTGTGGCAAAAATCAGTGAGGATGCCATGACGGCTCTTTCGCTGGTATTTCCCATCCAGAATCTGATGGCCGCTGTCAGCATCGGATTCGGAGTCGGCGCAAACGCAGTAACTGCGTATTTCCTTGGTGCTCAGGAGAAGCGGCAGGCGGATGGCGCCGCTTCCCTGAGTCTTCTTTTGTCCCTGCTCCATGCTGCGATCCTGACGATCGTTCTCACCCTGACCGCAAAGTCATTCCTGAGGCAGTTCACCAGTGATCCGCTTATTCTCCGTTACGGATGTCAGTATGCCTGGATCGTGCTGGGCGCGTCGGTTGTCATGCAGGTGGAGCTGGTGTACGAGAAACTGTTTCAGGCAGTCGGAAAGATGAAGGTGACGATGATCGGCCTTTCCGCGGGCTGCCTGACTAACATTATCCTCGACCCGGTGATGATTTTCGGACTCGGTCCCTGCCCGAGAATGGGAATCCGCGGAGCAGCCATCGCCACCGTCATCGGGCAGATCGTGTCGCTGGTCATTTATCTGCTCTTGTGGAGGCGCGGAAGCCTGCCGCTCCATCTTTCTCTGAAACTCGGCTGGAACTACCGCCGCCTCTGGAAAAGGCTGTATATTATCGGCATTCCGGCGATTTTCAATCAGGCGCTGCCGTCTGTCATGATCACCGCGCTGAACGCGATTCTCGCCACGATTTCCCCGGTGTACGTACTGATTCTGGGCGTGTATTACAAGCTCCAGACCTTCATTTATCTGGCGGCAAATGGAATTATTCAAGGAGTGAGACCGATCGCGGCCTACAATTACGGTGCCGGAAAAATCGGACGGCTGAAGAAGATATTCAAGACCACGCTGTTTCTGACTGCGGCAGTCATGGCCGTCGGGACCCTGCTCTGTATTCTGATCCCGCAGAATCTGATCGGCCTCTTCACTTCCAGCAGCGCGACGATTCAGGCCGGAGCATGCGCTCTTCGCATCATCTGCCTGGGATTCATCGTGTCCACCGTGTCCGTTTCCGGCTGCGGCATGCTGGAAGGCATGGGATTTGGCCTGCAGTCGCTGATCATCTCTGTCCTGCGCTATGTCGCCGTCATTCTTCCCGCCGCCTTCATCCTGAGCAGATTTCTCGGCGCCGCCGGCGTCTGGAATGCCTTCTGGCTTACCGAGCTGATTTCCGCCATTGCGGCACTTTTCATCGTCAAAACAGAAATGCGCAAGGTGGAGAGGGAAGCCGGGAAAGCCGCTTCTGGAGAGGCCCGCGTATAAGGCAGGCAGAAGAATTATTTTTCAGCAGGGAACAGGATTAAGAAGTTTCCCGTTAACAACTGCATAGAAAAACACGGCGGCCATTCGGTATTCGCTGAAAGAATGACAGATGGAAACCGTGTTGAAGTCAGAGAGAACCGGCAGGGATTATTCCGCCGGTTCTTTTGTTCTGCCTCCCTGAAGAGGTGTTTTCAGTTTCATAATGGTAAAAATTCCGCGGCAGTACAGCGTGCCTTCACGGTCTTTTACATCCGCCTCAAAAACCATAACTCGGCGGCCGTGCTTGATTTCTCTGGCTTCGGCGAAAAGCTCGGGAACATTGATGGCGGCTCTGAGAAAATGCATGGAACTGTCGACAGTGGTGATCTGAATGCCGTATGAAGAGGCCGCAGATCCGCAGGCAATGTCACAGAGGGTAAACAGCAGCCCGCCATGTACGGAATGGGTCGGATTCTGCAGCTCCGGGGTGATTTTTACCCAGGCCTTTGCGTATCCTTTACTTAATTCCGTCACCTTGATTCCCTGTTTGATGGCAAAGGCATTCGTTTTATTTCTTAAATCCATGATTTCCTGATAGGTCATTTCTATTCTCCTTCCAAATGTTTTCTATTTTGTATTGTACCTGCATTGGTCCTTAAAATCAAAAATGAAAAAGGTATTTTTCCTGGCGGAAAGGACAGGCCGGAGATCTTGGATGAAGGAATTCTGTGCATGTGTACAAAAGTTAAATGCGATTTTGTTCAGCATAATCAGGAAATTTGTGATACGATAAATATATTGGAGATAATTTAACGATCGAAAGAGAGTGCGAGAATTACATACTGGAGGTAAGATGATGAGAGATTTCATGTATTTTGACCCTGTCAGGGTATTATTCGGATGCGGAGCACTTGGAAAGCTGCATGAGCAGAAGCTGCCGGGAAAGAAAGCGCTGATCTGCATTTCCAACGGAAAGTCCACCATTAAGAATGGTTCTCTGGATAAGCTGAAATCAGAGCTTGATAAGGCCGGATGTACTTATGAAGTGTTTAATAAGATTGCGGCTAACCCGCTGAAGGCAGTGGTTGAAGAAGGCGCGAAGCTTGCCGAAGAATCCGGATGTGATTTTGTCGTTGCTCTGGGAGGCGGCTCCGTCATGGACGCGTCCAAGGTAATTGCCATGCTGGCTGCTCAGCCATCGGATGATCTCTGGGACTACGCAGGCGGAATTACCGGTAAGGGAAAGCCGATTGAAAATGAACCGCTTCCTTTTATCGCCATTACTACGTCAGCAGGAACCGGTTCTGAAGTCGATACCGTAGGCGTCATCACCAATCCGGAGACGAATGAGAAGATCGGTATCGGCCGTGTCGACTGCATGTTTGCGGATCTTGCCATCGTCGATCCGGAACTGATGAAAACGGTTCCGCCTAAATTCACGGCTTTCCAGGGATTTGATGCCCTGTTCCATTCTCTGGAAGGATACATTTCCAATAAAAACAGCCTGATGAGCGATATGATTCAGCGTGCTGCCATTGAGAATATCGGAAAATATCTGCCGCGTGCCGTTGCGGACGGAAGCGATATGGAAGCAAGAGAAGCTATGGCTTTTGCCAATACGATGTCCGGATATTCCATGGTTGTCACTTCCTGCACATCGGAACATTCCATGGAGCATGCCATGAGCGCATTCCATCCGGATCTTCCGCACGGAGCCGGCCTGATCATGCTCTCTAAGGAGTATTTCAGCTACTGGATCAACCGTCATGTCTGTGATGACCGTTTCATCGATATGGCCCGCTTCCTTGGAAAGCATGACGCGGACAAGCCGGAAGATTTCCTGGATGCACTGACGGATCTTCAGAAAGCCTGTGGCGTAGACCAGCTGAAGATGTCCGATTTCGGCATCCAGAAGGATGAGTGTCATGCGATGGCAGAGAATGCAAAAACAGCCATGGCCGGACTCTTCAAGGCAGATCCTGCGGAAATGCCGCTGGAAGACTGCGAGAAGATCTATGAAAAGGCATATAAATAAGGCTCCTTTCAGTGATATACTTTTTAGGGAAACTCTCTGCGGAATGAATCTGCGGGGAGTTTCCTGTTATCATTGTCTGGCCGGATCTGACCAGGCCGGAGGCTGATCTTCCGGTGTTTTACAAAGTGTAAGTAGGGAGCAGGAAGATATCAAGTGTCAGGGAAGGAAAACTGGCTTTCAACGCCTTCGGGCCCTTGCCCGTTCTGTTTTTGTCCGGCTGATCAGAAGAGCTGAATCTGCAAAAACTGAGAATTTCCCATTCTTCGGATCAACTTTCTTATTTCAGTGGAACTCGGCCGTAAAATCACATATAATAGTAACGGGTATAGGGCGCATGGAAGAGGGAAGTTTCTTCTGGTGCGCCTATTGTATTATGAAATAATAAGTAGTTATGAATTAACATGCGGAAGCGGCAGGAACATAAGGACTGCTGAAGTTCTGCATCAGAAAGGCAGATAATAGAGATGAGAAAGACCAAAATCATCTGCACCATCGGACCGGCATCGAATAATGAGGAGACCATAAAAGGGCTGTTTGAAGCCGGAATGAATGCGGGCAGATTCAATTTTTCACATGGTACATATGATGATCATGAACGCAATATCGCTATGTTCAGAAAAGTCAGAGATGAACTCGGACTGCCGGGCGCGGTGGTATTGGACACCAAGGGACCGGAAGTCCGGCTGAAGACCTTTAAAAACGGCCGGGTGGAGGTGAAGGACGGCCAGCCGTTTACCATTACAACCAGAGACATTGTAGGAGATGAAAACGGAGTCTCCATTACCTTTGAACGCTTTGCGCAGGATGTCAATAAGGGCACGCATGTGCTGATTGATGACGGAAAAATCGTCATGCGGGTGGATTCCTGCACGGATACGGATGTTAAGCTCACGGTTCTTCACGGCGGTGTGATCAGCGACCATAAGGGTGTGAATATCCCGAACGCAGACCTTTCGCTTCCGTTTATGTCCGACAGGGATAAATCTGATCTGCTGTTCGGCATCGAGCAGGGTGTGGACTATGTTGCCGCGTCTTTTGTAAGGACTGCGGATGATGTCCGCCAGATGCGTCACTTCCTTGAGGTAAATGGGGGAAAGGACATCCAGATCATTGCGAAGATCGAGAGTGTACAGGGTGTCAAGAACTTCGAGGAAATTCTGAAGGAAGTCGACGGCATCATGATCGCCAGAGGCGATATGGGTGTGGAAATCCCGTTTGAGAAGGTTCCGGGAATCCAGAAGAGATTCATCCGCCGATGCGTTCAGTCTGGTAAAATCGTTATCACGGCAACCCAGATGCTGGAGTCGATGATTTCTTCCCCGCTTCCGACCAGAGCTGAAATTACTGATGTAGCGAATGCGGTATATGAAGGAACTTCCGCGGTCATGCTGTCGGGAGAGACTGCTGCCGGCGAATTTCCGGTGGAGGCGGTCCAGGCCATGAGCAGAATCGCCCTTCAGGCGGAAGAAGATAAGAAGAACAGCTATTCTGCGCAGAATGAGCAGATCTGGCATGAAATGGACACGAAAGATGTGACCAATGCAGTAGGGCACGCAGCCAGCGTTCTGGCGCACGATCTGGAGGCAAAATGCATCTTTGCCATAACGCAGACCGGATTTACAGCAAGGAGACTGTCGAAATTCCAGCCGGATATTCCGATTATCGGAGCAACGCCGGATGAAAAGACCTTCCATCAGCTTGCTCTGGTCTGGGGTGTACAGCCGCTCCGGGCAGAACAGAAGGCCAGACTGGCAGAACTCTACCGCCACTGCGTTGATCAGGCGCTGAAAAAACACTTCATCGGTGAAGGAAGTCTGGTTGTTATGACTGCAGGTGTTCCGATCGGAAGAGCCGGAGATACCAATATCATCCGCGTTATGTATGCGTAAGCGATTTATTTAACGCCGATTTGTGGTATACTAAGACAGACCGGCTCTGCGGAATAGTGCTGCAGAGCGTAATAAAATCAGGAGGAGTGTGTCAATGGTAGATTTGACTAAATATAAGAATATACATTGTATCGGAGTCGGCGGAATTGGTGTTTCCGCACTGGCGGAGATTATGGTATCCAGAGGATATAAGGTATCCGGATCGGATATGAAGGAATCCGCAATCACTGATCACCTGGCATCCATGGGTGTCAAGGTCCAGATCGGACACCGTGCGGAAAACGTAGAGGATGCGGATCTGATCGTCTATTCTGCGGCTATTGCAGAGACCAACCCGGAGGTCGTCCGTGCAAAGGAGCTGGGAATCCCGATGATTCCGAGAGCTGAGCTTCTGGGGACACTGATGAACGAGCATACGAACAGCATTGCGGTCAGCGGAACACATGGAAAGACGACGACAACGTCCATGATTTCCCTGATCATCAGAAATGCCGCGCTGGACCCGACCATCGTTGTCGGAGGAGAGCTGGCGGAAATCGGCGGAAACGTACGCGTCGGACACGGCGACTATTTCGTCGCTGAGGCCTGTGAGTACAGAGACAGCTTCCTGCAGCTGCGTCCTAAGATCGAGATCATTCTGAACATCGATTCCGATCATCTGGATTATTTCAAGGATGTGGAGCACATTGAGTCTTCCTTTGAGAAATTCGCCGGATTCGTTCCAAATGACGGAATGATCATCGCCTATGATGCCAACCCGTTCGTTGAAGAGGCCACCAAGGGGAAGAACAACGTTATCCACTACGGATACAACAGCAGCTCCGACTATCATATCGTCAACGTAAAATTCCATGAAGGATATCCGTCCTTTGATGTGGAGCATAATGGAAAGAAACTCGGACGTGTAGAACTGTCCATTCCGGGAGAGCATAACATCCTGAATGCGACGGCCGCTTTCGCATGCTGCAATGAACTGGGCATCGATGTAAAGACCATCACGGATACGCTGAAGGGCTTTAACGGTATTCAGAGACGTTTCAATGTCCGCGGCATGTTCGGAAACGGTGTCCGTCTGGTTGACGACTATGCGCACCATCCGACAGAAATCAAGGCGACACTGACCGGAGCGGAGAAGTTCCCGCATAATAAACTGTGGGTTGTCTTCCAGCCGCACACATACACCAGAACACTGGCGCTCTTTGACGGTTTTGCCGATGCCCTGGAAGAAGCGGATGTCATTATTCTTGCAGATATCTACGCTGCAAGAGAGAAGGATATCTACAATGTTTCCTCTGAGAAGCTGGCAAAAACGATTCATGAGCAGAAACCGGACAAGGAAGTCCTCTATATGCCGGATTTCCATGAAATCGCTGACTTCGTCAGAAAGAACGCAAAGAAAGGTGACATGGTCATCACCATGGGTGCCGGAGACGTTTACAAGGTTGGAGACTACATTCTGGAGGCAGAAAATAAATAATGAAGCTGGAAGAATATAAGAAAAAAGAACAGGAAAGACTGGATATTGCAATCCGCCATCTGGAAAACGGCGTGGACATTGCAGATATTCATTCTGTATACATTGACCCTTCCGTTGAGATTGAGCCGGGCGCATACCTCGGCCCATGCGTAACCCTGGAAGGAAAGACACATATCGGAGCTGGAAGCAGAATCATGCAGAACAGCAGAATCGTGGACTCGGAAATCGGAGAAAATGTTCTGGTTCAGAGTTCGGTGATCCTTGAAAGTACGGTCGGAAACGGAACCAATGTCGGTCCGTTTGCTTATATGCGTCCGCATTCCCATGTGGGCGAAAACTGTAAAATCGGTGATTTCGTCGAGATTAAGAATTCAACCTTCGGAGATGGGTCCAAGTCCGCCCATCTGACCTATATCGGAGACGCGGATGTCGGAAAAGATGTCAATCTCGGCTGCGGAATTGTTTTTGTCAACTATGACGGAAATGAAAAGCACAGGACGACAGTCGGAGACGGCGCGTTTATCGGCTGCAATACCAACCTGATCTCACCGGTAAATGTTGGCGATGGCGCCTATATTGCCGCGGGAAGCACACTGACAGAGGATGTTCCGGAAAACGCTCTGGGAATTGCCAGAGAACGCCAGACGAATATCGAAGGATGGGCAGAACGCCGCGGGCTGTACAGACGCAATCATAAGAAATAACCGCCGCCTGACTGGAAATGTCCTGAGAAACGGCAGGACAGGCATGAAACAGAAAGGCGCGGAGTCGACAGGAGGTACGGCAAGATGAATAATGGCTCTTTCTCTGAATTTAAAATTTTTGCGGGAAATTCTCATCCTGAACTTGCGGCGGAGATTGCCGGGAAACTGGACAAACCGCTGGGAAGATGCACAGTAACTAAGTTCAGCGATGGCGAGATTTCTGTAAATATCTGGGAAACCGTACGCGGAAGAGACATTTATATAGTCCAGTCCACATGCAATCCGGTAAATGACAATCTGATGGAGCTTTTGATCATGATTGACGCCATGAAGCGGGCTTCCGCCGGCAGAATCAACGCGGTCATTCCATATTACGGCTACGCCCGTCAGGACCGCAAGGCCAAGGCCAGAGACCCGATCAGTTCCAAGCTGGTCGCGAACATGATCGTCGCGGCAGGCGCAGACCGCATCCTTACGATGGACCTGCATGCGCCGCAGATTCAGGGATATTTCGACATCCCGGTGGATCATCTGGTTGGTATGCCGATTCTCGCGAAGTATTTTAAGGAGAAGCGTCTGGAGCATCCGGTTGTGGTATCACCAGATCACGGAAGCGTGACAAGAGCCAGAAATGTTGCCGAGTATCTGGACTGTCCGATTGCCATTGTCGACAAGCGCCGTCCGGAGCCGAATAAGTCCGAGATTATGAATATCATCGGTGATATTGAGGGGAAAGACTGCGTCATGGTCGACGATATGATCGATACCGCCGGAACCATTACCAATGCCGCTAACGCACTGAAGAAGATGGGCGCCAATACCGTCCTCGCCGGTGCCACACACGCGGTTCTGTCCGGCCCTGCAATTCAGCGTCTGCAGGATTCCGCGATTTCCGAACTGGTTCTCCTGAACACCATTCCGATTCCGGAAGAGAAGAAGATCGACAAGATGACACTTCTTTCCGTCGCCCCGCTGTTTGCCGAGGCGATTACCAGAGTCTTCACCAACGGATCGGTCAGCGTTCTGTTCGAGAAGTAGGACAAAAGGAAAACGTAAGAAAACACAGGCTGCGGCTCTGCGGGCTGCTTCGACTTATCCATTAGAAAAAGAAATGGCAGAAGGGCCTTCCAGCAGGGTACAGAAAGAGAAAAATATAAAAATAAGAGAAGTGAATACGGTCTGCCGGACAGAGGGTCTGCTCTTCCGGCAGGCCTTTTATGAGGTGTATATGTATATCATTGCAGGATTGGGAAATCCCGGAAAAAAATATGAAAATACCAGACATAATCTGGGGTTTATAATGATCGACCGGCTGGCAGATCAGCTGGGAGTCAGCGTAAACCGGAGTAAATTCAAGGCACTGATCGGAGAAGGACGGATCGGAACGGAAAAAGTCATTCTGGTCAAGCCGCAGACCTACATGAATGAAAGCGGCCAGTCCATCCGGGAAGTCATGAATTTCTATAAAGTGGATCCGTCCCATCTGATCGTCATCTATGATGATATGGAAATTCCGGTAGGGTCACTCCGAATTCGTCCGCATGGAAGTGCGGGAACACATAACGGAATGAAATCCGTCATTTACCAGATTCAGTCAGACCAGTTCCCGAGAATCAGAATCGGTACCGGATCAGAACATATGGGAGACATTATTTCCTTTGTCCTGGGCGGTTTTAAGAAAGATGAGGTCCATCCGCTTGAAGAAGCCGTGGACAATGCCTGCCGCGCCGCAGAGTGCATCGTCACCGATGACGTCAACCTGGCAATGAACCGCTACAACACCAGACACCAGAAGAAAAAGAAATCTGCGGCGGGCAGAAAGCCAAGACAGACAGGCAGCACAGAAAACGATTCGCCGGATAAAAATAAAGTTTCGGAGGCAGAGAATGAGTAATAAAGGAGTGATAGGTATTTCCGGAGTGACAGAAAGCCGCTCCGCTCTGATCATATCCAGAATAATCAGAAATAACCCGGGAAAGACCCTGATCCTGACCGCTGCCCAGAAACAGGCTGAGAATCTGGCCTCGGACCTGGAGTTCTTCCTGAAAAAAGAAGTTCTCGTCATGCCGAATGAGGACCAGCTTTTCCTGAATTATGAAACCAGAGGGAATTCCCAGCAGATGAAACGTCTGAAGGGACTGAAGGCACTCATGGAGGATAAATACTGCGTCGTTGCCGCGCCGGTAAGTGCGGCTGTCCGTCCGATGATGCCGCACTCTCTTTTGTCAGAAAAGACCGTGCGTCTGGAATACGGTAAGGACGCAGACCTGAAGCAGATTGCGGAAGATCTCAGAGATCTGGGCTATGAACGCATGAGCATGGTCGAAGGAAGGGGAGAATTCAGCATCCGCGGCGGAATCCTGGATGTATTTACGCCGGATGCAGAAGAGCCTTACCGTATCGAATTCTTCGACACAGAGGTGGACTCCATCCGGACCTTCGACATCGATACACAGCGGTCCAGCGGAGACAAGCTGAAAGTCGTTACCATCGGTGCGGCTCAGGATCTGCTGGCAGATAAAGAGCATTTTCTGAAAGCAGCGAAAAAGCTCTCTGATGCTTATACAAAACAGATGGAAAAGCTGAGTCAGTCGGCGGAATTCCTGGAGGCGTCCCACCATTTGGAGCGCCGCAGAGACCAGCTTGTAGAATACATTGAGAATGTATCCAACCTGCAGCTTCTGGGAAACTACCTGCATTATTTCTACGATGATGTGGAATATCTCTGGGATTATATGGGAGAGGGCACCCTCATTGTGGATGATCCGGACCGCATTACGGAATTCCTCGACACCCGCAGCAAGGAGCAGAAGCAGGACTTCCAGACCATGCTGGAGCGCGGACAGATCGCGCCGGAAGATATGAAGATGATGACCGGCCGCGAGGAACTCCTGAAGGGTTACCGCTGCCGCCCGCTTTATGTCATCACTCCGTTCCCGAAGCAGGTGAAGGGAATCGATGAGTACAGTCAGGTGTATGACTACCACTGCCGCCAGGTTCCGGAGTTCAACGGACGTCTGGAGCTGCTGGCCGATGAAATCCAGGCGCAGCTGAAAAATAAGGTGAAGGTCACCATCGTCTGCAGCACAATGGAGCGGAAGAAAAATCTCCGCGAGTTCCTGCAGAATAAGGGGCTGTCCTCAAGCGTCAGCTTTGAGGATGGAATCCTTTCCAGCGGCATGCTTTTCCCGGAAGAAAAGTTCTGTTACATCAGCGATCAGGATATTTTCGGAGGGAGAAGAACTCCGCGCCGCAGAAAACACCGCAGGACGAAAGGTGAAGAGCTGCAGAGTTTTACCGATCTGAAAAAGGGCGATTATGTCGTTCACGAGAATCACGGAATCGGAAAATTCGAAGGCATTGAGCAGCTGAACCTCCACGGTGAAAAGAAAGATTATCTGAAGATCAAGTACGCGGGCAGCGATATTCTCTACGTTCCGGTAGAGCAGTTCGACATCGTGCAGAAGTACATCGGCGCAGAAGGCAGCGTGCCGAAGATGAACAAGCTTTCCGGCACCGAATGGAAGACGGCAAAGGCCAGGGCCAAGAAGGCCATCGCCGACATGGCCGACGAACTGATCAAACTCTACGCAGAACGTGAAGTGACGAAAGGTTACGCCTTTGGACCGGACACAGAGTGGCAGAAAGAATTTGAGGAGAGCTTCCCTTACGTGGAAACCGACGATCAGCTGAGGGCCATTGAAGAAATCAAGGCCGACATGGAAAAACCGGTGGCCATGGACCGTCTTCTCTGCGGCGATGTTGGATTCGGAAAGACAGAGGTGGCCGCCCGCGCGATGTTCAAGTGCATCGCGGACGGAAAGCAGGCGGCCATGCTCGTTCCGACGACTCTGCTCGCCAACCAGCATTACTACACACTGAAGTCCAGATTTGAGAAATTCCCGCTGAAGGTCGAGATGCTCTCCCGCTTCCGTACAGAAGCAGAGCAGAAAGACATCGTGAAGAGGCTGAAGGAAGGCGATATCGATCTGATTATCGGCACCCACCGGCTTCTTTCTAAAGATGTGAAGTTCAAGGACCTGGGCCTTCTGGTCATCGATGAGGAACAGCGCTTCGGCGTCAAACATAAAGAGAAAATCAAGGAAATGAAGAAGAACGTGGATGTTCTGACCCTTTCCGCGACGCCGATCCCGAGAACGCTGAACATGTCCATGACGGGAATCAAGGATATGAGTGTCATTACCGAGCCGCCGGAAGACCGTTTCCCGGTGCAGACCTATGTCATGGAAATGGACGACGGCGTGATCCGTGAGGCGATTATGCGTGAGATGGACAGAGGAGGCCAGACCTTCGTCATTTACAACCGCGTCCGCGGCATCAACCAGATTGCCGAGCGTATCATGAAAGCCGTTCCGGAAGCCAGAGTCATCGTCGGCCACGGACAGATGAGCGAGCAGACACTGGAAGACGTCATGCTGAACTTTGTCAACCACGAGAGCGATGTTCTGGTGGCAACCACCATCGTTGAGTCCGGAATTGACGTGCCGAACGCCAACACCCTGATCGTCCTGGACGCAGACCGCTACGGCCTGTCCCAGCTCTATCAGTTAAGGGGCCGCGTCGGCCGCTCCAGCCGCATGGCATACGCCTACCTGATGTACCAGAAAGATAAAGTTCTGACAGAAGTTGCCGAGAAGCGCCTGCGGGCCGTAAGGGAATTTACCGAATTCGGCTCCGGCTTCAAGGTCGCCATGCGTGACCTGCAGATCCGGGGTGCCGGAAACCTTCTTGGAAGCGAGCAGAGCGGACACATCATGAACATCGGATATGAATTGTATGCCAAACTGGTCAATGACGAAGTCCGCCGCATCAAGGGCGAGAGCATCGCAGAGAATCCGGAGGAGACTTCGGTTGAACTTGCGGTTTCCGCCAATATCCCGGACTGGTACATTCAGGACGAGGTGCTGAAGATCCAGATGTATAAGAAGATCGCCACCGTACGCACAGAAGAGGACGAGGAGTCCATGTACGATGAACTCGTCGACCGCTTCGGCGATGTCCCTAAGGAGACCATGAACCTGATCAAGGTTTCCCGCATCCGCTGGCTTGCCGAGGGCATGGCCGTGACCCGGATTTATGAACAGGGACCGTACGTACTGCTGTCCTTCGATGAGAAGAACCCTCTGAATCCGATGAGCATCATCCACCTGAATGAAGTATTCGGCGCCAGAGTCTTCGTCCACGGAGGAGTCAAGCCGTTTATCCGCATTCCGCTGGTCCGCCGCCACGAACTCGAGGACGTCATCCGGCTGCTCGAGACCCTGAAAGACACACCTGAGGGAGCACCGCAGATTCCCGGTGCAGCAGACAGGAAACCCGCCGGACATTAATTTCCGGCCAAACTCGATGAATAGAAAGGAAGTAGAAGATGCTTTTTCGCGACATTACAATTTTAGATGAAAACCTGGACGTACAGGAGCATATGTACGTAGGGACAAAAGACAAACGCATCGCTTACATCGGTAAAGCGATGCCGCAAGAGGATTACGGGGAAGTCTACGACGGGCAGGGGCGTCTCCTGATGCCGGGATTCTATAACGCCCACGCACATTCCCCGATGGCACTGATGAGAGGCTACGGAGAAAACCTGAAGCTGCAGGACTGGCTGAATACCAGAATCTTCCCGTTCGAGGCCAAACTGGATTCCGACGCCGTCTACTGGGGCACCCTGCTCTGCATGGCAGAATCCCTGCGTTTCGGTATCGTTTCGACCTCTGACATGTATTATTTTGTCCCTGACATCGCTCACGCCGTCATCGACAGCGGCGCAAAAAACAATATCTCCCGCTCGCTGACCAACTTCGACGGCACGCCGTTTGAGAAGATGGACTCCGCAAAAGAGCTGGAAGAAGCATACCAGAGCCTGAACGGCGCCGCAGACGGCCGGGTAGTCATCGAGGCCAGCCTGCATGCTGAGTACACTTCAGACGAAAACACCGCACGTTCCCTTGCCGCATGGTGTAAGGACAACGGCGCAAGAATGCACGTTCACGTATCAGAAACAAAAACAGAGCACGAGGAGTGTAAGCAGCGCCATAACGGAAAGACTCCGGTGCAGTATCTGAATGACTGCGGAATCTTTGACGTTCCGTCCATCGCTGCCCACTGCGTCTGGATTGAGGGAGAAGACTATGACATCCTGAAAGAAAAGGGTGTAACCGTTGCGACCAACCCTTGCAGCAACCTGAAACTCGCCAGCGGAATCTGCAACAGCGCAGAGATCCTGAAGCGCGGCATCAACCTGGCCATCGGAACAGACAGTGTCGCCAGCAACAACAGCCTGAACTTCCTGGAGGAGATGAAAACCCTTGCCATGATCGGAAAGGTCAAAGCCGGAGATCCGACCGTCCTGACGCCAAAACAGGTGATCTACGCGGCAACCAGAGCCGGAGCTCTCGCTCAGGGACGTACAGACTGCGGCATCATGAAAGAAGGCGCACGCGCCGACCTGATCGTCCTGAACACCGACCTTCCGAACATGCACCCGATTCACGACCTGGTCAACAACATCGTCTACTCCGCGTCCGGAAGCGACATTCTCCTGACCATGGCAGACGGAAAAGTGCTCTACCGCGACGGAGAATACAAGACCATCGACATCGAACAGACCATCGCAAGAACGGAAGAAGCCGTACGCCGTATCCTGAATCAGCTGTAATGCGGTAATTTCACCCGCAGCGGCAGATTTCCCGGGCCCATTGCGTCCGGACAAAAGCCGATGCGCAAGATATAGGGCTGGGATAAATTCCCTTATACCGGATTCTGTATAGATGCAGGGAATACGATAAGATAAAAGAACTAAAATTTTGCAATTTTTATGTCTGTCAGATCGGTCAGATATCGTGAAGGTGAGTAAAATCAGTGCTTTTGGGTGATAAGGTATTGACAAATACAGGTTGAGATGCGAAAATAACAGAAGTAAATTTTCCGTGATGAGAATCACGACTATGAGGAGGATAATAAGAATGAATAAGGCAGAACTTGTTGCTGCAGTAGCAGAGAAGACAAATTTTACTAAGAAAGACGCAGAAGTTGCGATTAATGCATTTCTGTCTACAATAGAAGATGCACTCGTAAAGGGTGAAAAGGTTCAGCTGATCGGATTTGGTACATTCGATACACGCGACAGAAAAGCTCGTCAGGGAAGAAATCCTAGAAAGCCGGATGAGGTTATCGATATCCCGGCATCCAAGGCTCCTGTATTCAAGGCAGGAAAGGCTCTGAAGGACGCTGTCAATAAATAGTCCGCACGGAATCGTACCGGAATAAAGAATTTATCAGCTGCTGCATATCACCCATGCGGCAGCTTTTCTTATACTCTGAAAATGGGGAAGGGGAAAGGAGATCCATGAGAATCGATAAGTATCTGAAGAATTCAAGAATCATAAAAAGACGTACGGTAGCAAAGGAAGCCTGCGAGCAGGAACGTGTTTCCGTAAACGGAAGAACGGCAAAGCCCGGAACGGAAGTAGAACCGGGAGATACCGTTCATATCGAGTTCGGAAACGGTTCCGTAACTTTCAAAGTGCTGGCCGTCCCAAACGCCGTCCGGAAGGAAGACGCAGCATCAATGTATGAGATTATAGAGTCTGCGTAAAAAGAAATTTCGATTTTCGTAAAAAAGTCCTTGCATTGATCGGGTAATTAGGGTAATATAGAGAAGCGCTCTGAGAGAGCGGGTTGATCCCGCGCCTGAGAGTGTCTATATACCGCCATAATCAGCGTCTGAGAGATTTTCAATAAAAATGATGAAAATTTTCCTTGACAACCGGTTGAAGCCGTGGTAATATAGATCATGCTTGTGAGAGCAAGCGCGAACATAGAAAACTGCATAGACAGGAAATGCAAGTCAAGACAAAAGCTGCG
>CAJMLL010000011.1 GCA_905214225.1 uncultured bacterium
CAGGCATCTCGTCCAGGCATCTCGTCCAGGCATCTCGTCCAGGCATCTCGTCCAGGCATCTCGTCCAGCCACCTCATCCATACACCTCGCCCAGCCAGCTCATCCATACACCTCGCCCAGCCAGCTCGCCCTGGCTGCCAGCGCTGACCTGCATTTCTCCACTCTATTTTCGCACAGAACTCACAGAATCTTCCGCAGAAAAAGCTCTTTAACGCTGAAAATGCTGTTATACTGAAGATCATCACAAACAAAAGCATACGATATTTAACACAGGAAACAGGAATCGGCGGGGAAGGCCGCAGAAAGCAGACAAACTAAGTGCTGCAGCCGCCGTACAGAGGCGGGTACTGACTAGCTGCTGCCTGGCTGCCCGGGAACGGACGAAAACAAGTGGACGCAGTAATACAGAGAAACACCGATGCAGCCCGGAAAACAGACAGCTGCAGTGAAAAGTCCGGGCAAAAGCAGCCGCCCCGCGGATCACCGATATATAGATTGGAGACAGATTATTATGAGACTTCTTCTTGCGGAAGATGAAAAATCACTTTCAAAAGCACTGGTAAAACTTCTGGAACATGAGAAATACGCCGTGGACCCGGTTTACAACGGGCAGGACGCGCTGGAATACCTGCAGTCCGGAAATTACGACGCGGCCGTTTTAGACATCATGATGCCGAAGATGGACGGCCTCACAGTCCTGAAGGAAATCCGGAAGGAGGGAAATTCCATTCCGATCCTGCTTCTGACCGCAAAAGGTGAAGTCGAGGACCGTGTCATCGGCCTGGACAGCGGCGCAAACGACTACCTTCCAAAGCCCTTCAATTTTAAGGAACTGATGGCAAGAATCCGCGCGATGACCAGGACCCAGCCCACGGCCGACAACGTCCGCCTGCGTTTTGAAGACCTGATGCTGGACCGCTCCAGCTTTGAAATCAAGACGGAGACCGGATCCATGCGTTTAAGCAGCAAGGAGTTCCAGCTCATGGAATTCCTGATGACCAACCCCGGAAGACCGATTTCTTCCAAGCGTCTGTTTGAAAAAATCTGGGGGACGGACAGTGAGTCCGACATCAACGTCGTATGGGTCTACATCTCCTACTTACGGCGCAAACTCAAGGCTTTGAATGCCGCCGTCGAAATCCAGTCCATCCGCAATGAGGGCTATCTGCTCAGAAAGGGAGAATAACCATGATTCGCCGTCTTCGCGTCCGTTTTATCGCAATTGCCATCCTGGCGATGTTTCTGGTGCTGTTTGTCATCATCAGCGCAGCCAACATCATTAACTATCACCGGATTTCCTCTCAGGCAGACAGTATTCTGACCATGATTTCTGAAAACCAGGGACAGATTCCCACGGATTCCGAGCAGTTCACCCAGAAGAAAAACGGCATGAATCGGGAAACGCCCTTCGAATCCCGCTACTTCTCCGTAATTCTGGAAAAATCCGGAAAGACGTTTTCCATCAATACCAGACAGATTGCATCGGTAAATAAGAAGCAGGCGGCCCGTTACGCGAAAACCATCATGAAGTCCGGGCACACGACCGGTTTCTATAAAAACTACCGCTTCATGGTCACGAAGACCGGAAGTGGCCAGACAGCCGTGTACTTCCTGGACTGCGGGCGGTCGCTGGACAATTTCAAGGATTTTCTGACCGACAGTTTTCTTGTTTCCCTTGCGGGTCTTGCAGCCGTTTTCGTTCTGATTCTCCTTTTGTCGAAAATGGCAATGCAGCCGGTCTACGAGAGCTACAAGCGGCAGAGGCGCTTCATCACGGACGCGGGACATGAGATCAAGACGCCGCTTACGGTCATCGATGCGGATCTTGCGGTTCTGGAAATGGAAAACGGGGAGAATGAGTGGTGCAGCGACATCCACAAGCAGGTCGGGCGCCTGACCGATCTGACGAACCACCTGATTCAGCTGTCCAAGCTGGAAGAGGCATCTCCGGAGGACCTGCAGAACTGGGCGGAGATGGACCTTTCCTCCAGCGTTCAGGAAATGGCGGAGTCTTTTCAGAACCGGACAAAGGTTGAACGCAAGGAGTTCAGCCTGGACATCCAACCGGGAATCCGTTACTTCGGCGACGAGAAGGTCCTGAAGGAACTGACTTCCATTCTTCTTGACAACGCGATAAAATATTCTCCGGAAGACGGAAAAATCGCACTTTCACTGAAAAAGAAAAAGAAAGACATTTTCCTGACGGTGGAGAACACGACAAATCCGCTGAATACCAGCGATTTAGAGCATTTGTTCGACCGTTTCTACCGGGATGACGCTTCGCATAATGCGGAGACCGGTGGATACGGAATCGGACTTTCCATCGCAAAAGCGGCCGCGGAGATGCACCACGGGAAGATCACGGCTTCTTCTGAGGACGGCCATTCGCTGAAAATGACGGTTCTCCTGCGCTGAAAGAACGGGGCAGGGCAGAAGGCCAGGGACAAAATACTGGAAAGGCAGAGCACACCTGAAAGACCGGCCGCAGCAGACGGACAGGGCACAGCGGAAGGACAGCCGCAGCAGGGGAATCCCCCTGGCGGGTGTTTTTTGCCGGATCCGCGGAATTGGTGAATCGACTGTAATACAATCGTTATATATATTGAAAACAGGGAGGACATGATGACATTAGGCAGAGAAAAAATTCATTTTCTGAACACGCCGACGCCTCTTGAACGGATGGACCGCGTATCGGAGGACCTCGGCATTGAATTCTGGATGAAGAGGGACGATCTGACCAATCTGGGCACGGGCGGAAATAAGCTGCGCAAGCTGGAGTATTTCCTGAAGGACGCGCTGGACCAACAGGCAACCATGCTTCTGACGGTAGGCGGCGCACAGACCAACCACGGACGCCTGACCGCCGCTGCAGCCGCGAAATTCGGCCTGAAATCGGCGATCGTCACAGTGGATGAATATCCGGGCGAACTGTCCGCAAATCTGCTTCTGGACGGCATTATGGACTGTCACGTCTATCTGGTGCATCAGAAGGAAGGGGAGGATGCCGACGAACTTCTGGATGAGGCTGTCGCGAAAGTCACGGCAGAATGGGAAGCAAAGGGTGAGAAGGTCTATTACATTCCGATGGGCGGTTCTAATGAACTTGGCGCGCTGGGATATTACGACTGCGCCCTGGAGCTCGACCAGCAGATTCAGGAAAAGCAGCTGAAAAATCCGCACCTCATCGTCACTGCGGGAAGTCTGGGAACCTACACCGGCCTGGCCGCGGCCATCGCCAATGAGCACCTCTCCATGAAGCTGTCCGGAATTTCCGTCCTGCCGTTTAAAGGCGCTGACAGCGAAGAAAAACGTAAAAACGGACAGAAGGACGCAAAAGCGTATTACGACCGTCTGAAGGCATATTACGGCCTTTCAGAGGATATTCCTGAAGAGGACTTCGATCTGATTACCGAATATGACGGCGGCGCCTACAACAATCCGCTGAAAAGCGTCCGCGAGGCGATGTATTACCTGGCAAGGAAAGAGGGCATCATCACCGATCCATGCTACACCGGAAAGACCTTCTCCGGCCTGGTCTCCATGGCAAAAAAGGGCCTCTTCAAGGGAGAAACGGTCATTATGATCCACACGGGCGGAATTCCGGGAATTTACACAAAGCATCACCGCGTGGAGATGGAAAAGGAACTGATTGACCACATTCATATTCTGAATCAGTAACAAAAGAAATTCCGATATCAGCTGAATCCGGGCTGAATCGGAATTTCTTTCATTTCAGGTCAGGCGATTCTCCGATGTTTTATTGTTCCTGTCGGAGGATCTGCCTTTTAGTGGTATTTTCCGACGTTTCCGGCTGCCGGCAACATGGTTTCATCACAATCCCCCTTCAGAATTCCACAGATCCTTCACGGCTTTCTTTAAGTAGATTTAAAGTTCATCCGCTATGATAAAAACATCTTCAGAAAAGAATGCAGCGGGAAAATCCGAAACACGCGAGTATGCGCGCATGCGGCATTCTTCCCGAAGCCTCTGAAGACGAAAAAGGAGGTTGTGAAAGCAATGACACTGATTTATACAGGAAAAGGAAACAAGACGACAGGAATCGTCAGTGATACTGAAATATTCTACGGAAAATATTATTCCACATTAAAAGAAACGGAGGAATGGCTGGTAGACACGATCCGCCGCCATGCAAAGGAAACCCAGACTGCGGACGATATGCAGCAGATTCAGTACTGCAGCAGCAGAATCAAGTCGGCGGGAAGTATGATCGGAAAGCTGCAGAAAAGAGGACTGAAGCCGGATGCGGAGAATGCGCTCAGTGAAATTCACGATGCCGTCGGCGTCCGCATCATCTGTCCGTTCAATGATGATATCTACACCGCCGCGGAGTGGCTGAGAAGCATTCCGGGAATCCGGACTGTCCAGTTGAAGGATTATGTCAGACATCCCAAGGCCAGCGGATACCGGAGCTATCACATGATCCTCTTCATCCCGAAGAGGCATGACGGCCAGATCTGCGGCGGGAGATACCAGGGTGAAGAGGGCGTTTTCGCGGAGGTGCAGATCCGCACCATCGCCATGGATTTCTGGGCCTGCCTGGACCACCAGCTCAGCTATAAGAAGGACAACAGCTCGAGTCAGGAACTTCTGCGTGCCGAGCTGAAAAGCTGCGCGGATGAAATCACGTCCGTTGACCTTTCGATGCAGACGTTAAGAGACCTGATCCGCACGAGCAGTGAAATGAGCGCATAGCAGCACACAGACATATAGCTGCACGCAGACACATAAGCATAAAGATAAAAAACAGCTCCTGAAACGAAGAAAGCGTCGGCAGGGATGAACCACTTGCCGGCGCTTTCTTTATGTATATACGGTTTTTACTCTCTATTTTCGGTGCAGTTCTTCACGGAACTGTTTGATGATATTTCTTTCTGCTCTGGAAATGGTCATCTGCGACACACCGAGCGTCTTTGCAATTGAAGACTGTGAACGGTTGAAAATAAAGCGTTCACGGAAGATGTACTTATTCTGGTCACTGAGCTTCTCCAGCACAGTATCGATAATATCTGCCATTTCCACCCGGTCGAATCCTTTTTCATCGAATCCGGTGTATTTTTCCAGAAATGCGCTTTCTCCATCTTCACCGGCATCTTCAAAGGTCTTGTCCAGGGAATAGGTTCCGTATGCCTGGGAACCTTCCATGGATTCAATAATCTGCTCTTCCGGAAAACCTGTGTATTCCGCGATTTCCGGAATTGTCGGCTGTTTATGATTCTTACTGTACAGCTCTTCCTTGGCCTTCTGGACTTTTGAGGCGATTTCCTTCAGACGGCGCGGAACCTTGAGGCTCCACTGTTTATCGCGGAAATACTTCTTGATCTCGCCCAGAATCGTCGGCGTCGCAAAGGAACTGAACTCAAACCCTCTGGAAGGGTCAAAACGTTCTACTGCCTGAACCAGAGCAAGCGCTCCTACCTGATATAAATCGTCGTAATCCACGCCTTTATTCAGGTATTTGCGGATGAGAATGTCGACCATATAAAGATGACTCTCCACCAATTCATTCCGTTTTTCAATTGTCGGGTTTTCTTTATATTTGACAAACTCTTGCAGATCGGACATATTACACTCTTTTCGTCATTGTAATTCGTTTTCTGCCCTCTTCATCTTTGTCGAATGTCACATCATTCATCAGAGACTTGATGACAAAAACACCTACGTCTCCCTCCTGCGGACACTTACGGCAAGGAGGATTCAGCTTCGCAAGCGTATGCTTGCTGCAATCGTCTTTTACGATGATATCTATTTTACCTTTTTCTACGTCGCAGTCAACTTCATATTGATCGGAAAATCCGCTGAAGCCGTGGCAGGATACATTCTTGCACGCTTCGCAGACTGCAGTCTTTATATCTTCCGCAGCATCCAGATCAAAACCTGCCGTTGTGGCAATAGATGTGATGGCAAGCCGTACCATTGTCAGGTATTCTGGTTTTCCCGGGATGATAAATTTAATATGATCCATTGATTTACCCCTCATACTTTCCATTCGTTCTCATGCGGATTATCCGCATGATTGTATATACCCAGTTTTTCAAAAAAACAACCGGAAACATCAGAAGGGGACTGCCGTCTCTGGCGGCACACTGCTGTGCGTCAGAGACGGACGGCCCCGCTGCTGACATTTATTTCCCGAATGAAAACCCGAGGTTAAAACTTCATGGTTTCCTGTTTCTCTGCTTCTGCGGCATCTTCTGCAGCGGCATTATCTGCCTCTGCCTTTTCGATGTCGTTTTCTCCGATTACCTTGGCCATAGCGACAATCTTGCTGTCGTCGTCAACCTTCATAATCTTCACGCCCTGTGTAGCGCGGCTCAGGATGCTGACATCTGTCGCCTTGATGCGGATGACTACACCATCGGAATTGATCAGCATGACCTCATCCTCGTCATTGACGCAGAGTGCGCCGATCAGATAGCCAGTCTTGTCGAAGCGGCTCTTGTCATAGGTCAGCATGCCTTTTCCGCCTCTGGTCTGGCGCTTGTAGTCACTGACGGCTGTTCGCTTTCCGTAGCCGTTTTCGGTAACCACCAGCAGTTTCTTTCCTCTGCCGACCAGATCCATGGAAACGACTTCATCATCGCCTTCCAGGTTGATTCCGCGTACACCTCTGGCATTTCTTCCCATCGGACGGACATCCTCTTCATTGAAGCGGATGGATTTTCCTTCACGGGTAACCAGAATGACATCGTTATTTCCGGAGGAAACCTTGATGTCGATCAGCTGGTCTCCGTCCTTCAGACTGATGGCAATGATTCCGTTCTGACGGTGTGTGTCGAACAGATTCAGGGCTGTCTTCTTGATCACGCCTTTCTTTGTCACGGCAATCAGATAACGGTCTTCTGCCTCGAAGTTCTTCACCGGAATAACCGCGGTGATTCTCTCACGCTGCATCAGGTTCAGGAAATTGATCGCCGGGGTTCCTCTGGCCGTTCTGGACGCTTCCGGAACCTGGTAAGCCTTCATCTTGTACGCCTTTCCGGTGTTGGTGAAGAACATCAGCCAGTCGTGGGTGGAGGTCATGATCAGATCTTTCACGAAGTCGTTCTTTCTGGTGGTCAGGCCTGTAATGCCCTTGCCTCCGCGCTTCTGCGGCTTGTATGTGTCTGCCGGAACGCGCTTGATGTATCCCAGATGGGTGAGGGTGACGGCAACGGTCTCATCCTCGATCAGATCTTCTTCATCCAGGTCATCGACATCGCGCTCGATCTTGGTACGGCGCTCGTCACCGTATTTTTCCTTGATTTCAAGCAGCTCGTCCTTGATGACGCCCATCAGCTTGGCATCGTCAGCCAGCAGGGAGTTATAGTAGGCGATCTTCTCCTGGAGTTCCTGATACTCTTTCTCGATCTTCTCGCGCTCCAGTCCCTGCAGACGGGCAAGACGCATGTCCAGAATTGCCTGGGCCTGGATCTCATCCAGTCCGAAACGCTCCATCAGACGTTCTTTTGCGTCGTTGTACGCGCTTCTGATGATGCGGATGATTTCATCGATGTTGTCGATCGCGATGCGCAGTCCTTCCAGAATGTGCGCCCTTGCTTCTGCCTTTTTCAGGTCGAAGAGGGTTCTTCTGGTGACAACCTCTTTCTGGAACTTCAGGTACTCATGCAGGATCTCTTTCAGGTTGAGAAGCTGCGGCTGTCCATCGACCAGGGCGATCATGATGGCGCTGAAGTTCTGCTGCAGGGCAGTGTGCTTATACAGCTTGTTCAGCGTAATCTGCGGGTTGGCATCCCTCTTCAGCTCGATGACGATACGCATTCCTTCACGGTTGGACTCATCACGGATTTCAGAGATTCCGTCGATGCTCTTATCCTTTACCAGTTCAGCGATGCGCTCGATCAGGCGGGCCTTATTGACCATGTACGGGATTTCCGTAACGACGATCTGGGAGCGGCCTCTGCTGGTCTCCTGAATTTCACAGCAGGCTCTGACCTTGATCTTTCCCTGTCCGGTTCTGTATGCCTCGCGGATTCCAGATTTTCCCAGAATTCTGGCGCCGGTAGGGAAGTCCGGTCCCTTGATGATCGGAATCAGGTCATCGACAGACGCGTCTGGATGATCGATCAGATAGACGGTTGCGTCGATGGTGTCGCCCAGGTTGTGCGGCGGGATGTTGGTCGCCATTCCTACGGCAATTCCGTTGGAACCGTTGACCAGCAGGTTCGGGTAGCGGCTCGGCAGAACCACCGGCTCTTTTTCTTCTCCGTCGAAGTTCGGGACAAAATCAACCGTATCCTTGTCAATGTCTCTTAACATCTGCAAGGAGAAATGGCTCATTCTGGCCTCGGTATAACGCTGTGCCGCAGCGCTGTCTCCGTCGATGGATCCGAAGTTTCCGTGGCCGTCGACCAGCGGATAGCGCATGGAGAAATCCTGCGCCATACGGACCATGGCATCGTAAATGGAAGAATCGCCGTGCGGGTGATATTTACCCATAACCTCTCCGACAATTCTTGCCGACTTCTTATATGGTTTATCCGGCGTGACACCCAGCTGAGACATTCCGTACAGAATTCTTCTGTGCACCGGCTTCATGCCGTCGCGCACATCAGGAAGCGCACGTCCTACGATAACGCTCATGGCGTAGTCGATGTAGGAGTTTTTCATCTCATCGTGGATCTCATGCCTGATTAATTTGCTGTCTTCTAAATTTTCCACCTGTTACTCCTTCTGCACTCTTTTTATACGTCCAATGTCGCGAGTTTCGCGTTCTGACGGATGAATTCACGGCGCGGCGGAACCTTGTCTCCCATGAGAGTGGTGAAGATTTCATCTGCGGCTGTGGCATCCTCCACCGTAATCTGAACGAGTGTACGGTGATTATAGTCCATGGTCGTCTCCCAGAGCTGGTTGAAGTCCATTTCTCCCAGTCCCTTGTATCTCTGAATGTCAACCTTTCCCGGCTTTCCTTCCAGAGAAGCGAGGAGTTCATTCTGTTCCTTGTCGGAATAGGTGTAGTAGGTTTCTTTACCTTTCTGCACGCGGAACAGCGGCGGCTGGGCCGCATAGACATATCCGTGCTCGAGCAGCGGGGTCATGTAACGGAAGAAGAAGGTCAGGAGCAGGGTTCTGATATGTGCTCCGTCGACATCGGCATCGGTCATGATGATGATCTTATGGTATCTCAGCTTGGTGATGTCGAATTCTTTTCCGATTCCGCATCCGAACGCGGTAATCATGTTCTTGATTTCCTCAGAGTTCAGCATACGGTCCTGACGCGCTTTTTCTACGTTCAGGATCTTGCCTCGCAGCGGAAGTACGGCCTGACGCTTTCTGTCACGTCCCTGCTTGGCGCTGCCGCCCGCGGAATCTCCCTCGACCAGGAAGATTTCTGAGAGGGCAGGGTCTTTTTCTGAGCAGTCGGCGAGTTTTCCCGGGAGGGAAAGCGTATCCAGGACGCTCTTTCTTCTGGTCAGCTCTCTTGCTTTGCGCGCGGCGGCTCTGGCTCTGGACGCGCGCAGGCATTTGTCCAGAATCTTGCGGGCCTGCTGCGGATGCTCATCCAGGAAGGCCGACAGGTTGGCGCTGGTCGTCGTGTCAACAAATCCTCTGATCTCGCTGTTTCCGAGCTTAGTTTTGGTCTGGCCCTCGAACTGCGGCTCTTCCAGCTTGACAGAAACAACCGCCGTGATTCCCTCACGGACGTCTTCACCGGACAGAGACTCGCTGTCCTTGATGAACTTGTTTCTCTTTGCGTAGTCGTTGAAGACTCTGGTCAGAGCGGACTTGAAGCCGGCGATGTGGCTTCCGCCTTCTGTGGTATTAATGTTATTCGCATAAGAGAAGATCGTCTCGGTGTAGCGGTCGGTGTACTGCATGGCGACCTCTACCTCGTGACCCTCTTCACGGTTTTCAAAATAGATAATGTCTTCATGGACGGCGTCCTTGTTCCGGTTCAGGAATTTTACGAATTCCTTCAGACCGCCCTCATAATGATAGACTTCCTTCTTTTCTTTTCCCGGGCGCTGGTCTTCCAGAGTGATCTTGACTCCCTTGGTCAGGAAGGCGGTCTCTCTGAGATGATGCTCCAGGGTTTCGAAATCATATTCTGTCGTGTCGAAGATTTCCGGATCCGGCCAGAATTCTGTGCGGGAACCGGTGTGATCGCTCGTTCCGATGACTTCCAGCTTCTTTACGGTCTTTCCCTTCGCAAATTCAATGCGGTAGAGTTTTCCGTTTCTCTCGACTTCTACGATCATTTTCGTGGACAGGGCGTTTACTACAGAAGCACCTACGCCATGCAGTCCTCCGGACACTTTATATCCTCCGCCGCCGAATTTTCCTCCGGCATGCAGAACGGTATGAATGACCTCAACCGCAGGAATATGCAGTTTCGGATGCTCATCTACCGGCATTCCACGTCCGTCATCTTCTACCATAATGGAATTATCCGGACGGATCGTGACTTCAATATTCCTGCAGAAGCCTGCCAGCGCTTCATCAATCGAGTTGTCGACAATCTCATAAACAAGATGGTGGAGTCCTCTGGCACTGGTCGAACCAATGTACATTCCAGGACGCTTACGTACAGCTTCCAACCCCTCTAGCACTTGGATCTGCGACGCGTCATACTGCTTGGCAGCCGCCGCTTCTTCTTTATTGGTCATAGTTTTACCACCTCAATATTTCCTATAAAAAAACGATCTGCGGAGCAATTTCCGCAGATCTATATTATACAACGAAACGGCCTTTTTTACAAGTTTAGGCGGTTTTTAAAGCTTTTTTATTCTTTACCTTTCTTTTGAATCGTTACGCGGCGATTTTACGCCTTCTGAGATTATATTATATTTAATATTAATATATTTATACATGTACAATTCTACAGGAGGGTCACATGACCGTCCTGAACGGAAAATACGGTCGGATGTCCATAGGCCCGAATCAGATCCTCTTCTGCCTCAGTCATCGTGATGAAAATCTGGTTTTCTTCCAGCGAATCAATCAGATAGGATCTCCGGCTTTGGTCCAGTTCACTCATAACATCGTCCAGCAGAAGGATCGCAGTTTCTCCCGTTTCCTGCCGGATAAAATCGAGTTCTGCAAGTTTAAGAGACAGCGCGCAGGTCCGCTGCTGCCCCTGAGAGCCGTATTTTCTCGCGTTTACGCCGTTTACCAGGAATCTGAGATCATCCTTATGCGGTCCTCTGGTCGTGGTTTTCATCTTTATATCCGTATCCCTCGACTTTTCCAGCGTCTCTATGAGGCGATCCTGCCGTCGCGAAGCATCTTCCTCATAAGGAACATTGGATTCATACTGAATGTCCAGCTTTTCCTGCCCATTGGTGATGCTGTCATGGATTTTTCCGCTGAAGACACTCAGACGGTCGATGAAAGCCTTTCTCATCCGCATCATATCCGCGCCGTACTGCACCAGCTGCATGTCCCACAGCGACAGCATGGAAGGGCGGACCGGTGTCTCTTTCAGACAGCTGTTCCTCTGCTGCAGCACCTTCTTATACCGGCTCAGACAAAGGTAATAGGCAGGCTGGATCTGCGCAAGTTCTTTATCGATAAATCTGCGCCGTTTTTCCGGTTCGTCCTTTACGATCCGCAGATCTTCCGGCGTAAAGGCAACGATAAAGATGTTGTTCAGCAGTTCCGAAGTTTTATGCAGCTGCTTTCCGTCCTTTTTTATATACTTTTTCGATTTCCGGCTGATACTGATGTCGATCCGGGTGTCCATCACGGCTTTCACGGCTTCCGCCCTGACCAAGGCTTCATTTTGTCCAAAACGGATCATCTCGCTGTCCCGTCCGGCACGGAAGGACCGGCCCATGGAAATCAGATAGACAGCCTCAATCAGATTCGTCTTTCCCTGGGCGTTCCTGCCGGTGATCAGGTTGATCCGCGGGTCGAATTCCAGATCCAGACTCTCGTAATTCCGGAAATTTTTCAGTTCCAGTTCTTTGACATACATAATGCGGCTTCGCCTCTGTTTACAGGGTTACAGACGAACCGGAAGAACCAGGTATTCGTACGCATTTCCTTTAACCGGGGTAACGACACAAGGGTCAATTCCGCTTCTGAATTTCATGATAATATCGTCATCCTTAATGGCCTTCAGCATATCCATGAGGTACTGCGCGTTAAAACCGATTTCCAGATCCTCTCCGTTTTTCTCTACAACAAGTTCTTCATGGAGGTTTCCTTCTTCTCCGCGGGCGGAGATGGACATGATCTGATCCTGGATGTCCATGCGGATCAGGTTGTTCTTATCGTCTCTGGCCAGAAGGGAAGCGCGGGAGATGCTCTGCAGCAGTGCGCTGCGGCTGACCTTGAGTGTAATCGTGCTGTCTTTCGGCATGATTGCACGGTAGTCAACGAACTGACCATTAAAGAGTTTCAGCTCGACCATGAGGCCCGGGAACATGAAAACAGCCTTCTTGTTTTCCAGTTCAATATTCAGCATTGTATTATTTTTAATATCCTTGACCTCTGCAATAATTTTTGAGAGATCATTCAGCAGCTTTGCGGAAATGACGATGGAATAGGGATTGATTTCCGGTACGCTGTGGTTGGCAATGGCCATGCGGTAGCCGTCAAGCGCAGCCAGATGCATTTCCTGGTTGTGAATGTCAATCAGAACGCCAGTGATGATTCCTCTGGAATCGTCTGTACTTGCTGCGAAGGAAGTCTGTGCGATCATATCTTTAAACAGAAGTGCAGGAAGCTGGATATGCTGTGCGTTGTTTCCCGGGGTTTCAAAACGCGGAAAATCGTCAGCATCCAGTCCGACAATGTTAAATTCAGAGTTTACACTTCTGATGACAGCGTGAAGTTCATCTCTTGTTGTAATAGTGATCTGCGACTCCGGAACGCTTCTTATAATGTCGGAAAAGAGTTTGGCCGGAAGAACGATAATTCCTGTTTCTTCTACGTCTGCTTCTAAAGTGTATTGAATGGAAATGTCTGAATCTGAAGAGGCCAGAAGTACTTTTCCATCACTTGAAGCTTCCATCAGGATTCCTTTCATTGCCGGTATGGTTGAGCGTGTTGAAACTGCTTTTGATACAATGTTCAGCGCTCCTGCCAGATCCTGTCGTAAACAGCTGATTCTCATATGTTTAGCCTCCTTCGAAAAGCCATTTGTTTTATAATTTTAGGTAGTATTTGTAGTAGGGGGTGCGGATACTGTGGATAAGTCGGAAACACCTTGAAACGCACACAAAAATGCGCGCACACCCCATGATGATATTTTTGTGCAGAAGTCAGTGCTTATCCTTACTCCTGAATCTGTGACTTCAGTTTCTCTATGGTTGTCTTGACGGAATCGTCATCCCGGATGTCCTGCTGAATCTTCTCGCAGGCGTGCATGACGGTGGAGTAATGACGGTTTCCGAAAAGGTTTCCAATTTTATTAAATGAGTAGTCGGTCATATCACGGCAGAGGTACATGGCGATCTGACGTGGGAAGGCGATGGCCTTTGCGCGCGTGCTGGATTCCAGGTCAGACGGTTCCACATGGAAGTAGCGGCTGACGATGGTTTTGATTTTCTCTGGCGTCACGCTGTTGCTGCCATTCTGGATGACATCTTTCAGGATGCGCTTGGCGAAGGTCAGATCGATCTTCTCATGGGTAATCAGGGAGAAGCTGACGATTCGGTTCAGTGCTCCCTCAAGTTCGCGGATGTTATCCGTAATCTTCTCTGCAATCAGGCAGATGACGTCGTAGATGTCGTCTGTGACCTCCAGATTCTGGTTTTCCGCCTTCTTCATCAGGATCGCGACACGCGTCTCATAATCTGCAGGAGACAGGGAAGCGATGATGTTCCAGGAAAAACGGGAGGTCAGACGCTCATCCAGACGGGTCAGCTCATTTGGCGGACGGTCGCTGGAGATGACGATCTGCTTCTGATCTTCAATCAGTGTATTAAATGTATAGAAAAATTCTTCCTGTGTCGTTTCCTTGCCCTCCAGGAACTGAATATCATCGATCAGAAGAACGTCGATATGGCGGTATTTATTCTTGAATTCCCGGGTGCGGTTCTCTCCGATTGCCTTGATCAGCTCGTTGGTGAACATCTCCGTGGAAACGTACAGGACATTCAGTTCCGGGCTGTTTTCCAGAAGATAAATACCGATGGCGTGCATCAGATGGGTTTTACCAAGACCCGATCCTCCGTAGATAAACAGCGGGTTATAGGCCTTTGAAGGCTCTTCCGCAACGGCAAGGCAGGCAGCATGGGCGTACTTATTGCAGGCGCCGACTACGAAGTTATCGAAGGTGTAGCGCGGGTTGAAAATACGCTGCTGCGTAAATCCCGGCTTTACCGGACTGATCACCTGCTGACGGTGCTTCTGTTCTTCCTCCATCTGCTCATACTCGGAAGCTTTCTTGATGACAATGCGGTAGGGCTGATTCATCACCTTCTGGAACGATTCCTCCAGCAGAGGCTTATAGCGGTTTTTCAGTATATTCGCGTAAAAATCGTTGTCCGACTCCAGATAAGCGATGTGCATCTGCTGATCGAGCTGGCGGATTTTGGTCGGCAGAAACCACGTTTTATAGCTCGCTGCCGTCGTATTTTCTTTTATGATGGCCAGAACTTCCTGCCAGATTTCTTTATTATCCATTTCTAAACCTCTCTTATGAAATCACTTCCATTCTAAAGGATAGAGGGCCGTCTTACAAGCGCTTATCAAAAAGTTTTCCACACTTGGATTTTTGATTTTTGTCAAAAACAGGCATCACAAAAAGTTTATCAACATATTGTGGATAAAACTATGCATAAGTTGTCTATAAGTAATCCACAACTAGATATGGGACAAAAATCAATGCGCAAGGTGGGAAAGATTTTTGAGCCGGATAAAAAATGGAAGTAAAAAAACCGCGGAAACGGCGGAAATAGGAAAGGTTCTGTTTGACACACATTATCGAAAAAAGTATAATAAAGAAACGCGCGCATATATTGCAATTTAGATTATGCGTATGGATTACATTTAGGAGGTAAAATTATGAAACAGACTTATCAGCCTAAGAAAAGGCAGAGAATGAAGGAGCACGGATTCCGCAAGAGAATGGCTACAAAGAACGGCAGAAACGTTCTGAAGCGCAGAAGAGCAAAGGGCAGAAAGAGCCTGTCCGCATAACAATGCGAAAGAAAAATGTGCTTCGCAGTCAAAAGGATTTTGATTCTGTTTATCGGAAGGGTAAATCGGTTCCGTCACGGCATATCGTCGTTCTGTACCGGAAGAATCGCCTCCCGTACAACAGAATCGCTTTTTTAGCAAGCAAAAAAGTTGGCAACAGTGTTCATCGGAACCGCGCGCGCAGACTCATGCGTGAGGCATACCGGCTTTCCGGCATGCAGATTCCGGACGGGTACGATGTGATTTTCGTTGCCCGGAAGTCGATCACTGAAGCCAGCTGTCAGGCAGTGCGGTCGTCTATGGTTTCCGCACTTAGAAGAACCGGGGTAATGAATCATGATGAAAGGCATCAGACGCGCAGCCGCCGTCATTAAAAAGGTGCTTGCCAGGATATTGATCCTGATGGTCAGGTTTTATCAAATCTGCATTTCGCCGTTTTTTCCGCCGACGTGCAGATATATTCCTACATGCTCAACATATTTTATACAGGCAGTGGAGAAGTACGGCCCTTTTAAAGGAAGTTATCTGGGGATTCGCAGAATCCTGAGATGTCATCCGGGCCATCCCGGTGGGTTTGACCCTGTTCCATAGGGTGGAGGAAGTTAATCAATGAGTTTTTTTGGATTGTTTGCCACTCCCCTCGGCTGGATCCTTACGGCTTTATACCGTGTGATCGGAAATTACGGCATTACGCTGGTGGTTCTCACCTTGATCGTAAAGCTTTGTCTGTATCCGGCGTATAAGAAGCAGATTCTGTCTACCGCAGGTATGGCGGATCTGCAGCCGAAAATGAAGGAAATCCAGAATCGTTATGCCGGAGATACGGTGAAGATGAACGAAGAGATGTCCAAGCTCTATAAAGAGGAAGGCGCGAGCCCGATGGCAGGATGTCTTCCGATGATCATTCAGATGGTCATCATCATGGGACTGTTCACCCTCCTTCGTCTTCCGATGAACTACATGAAGAGCGAACAGATGTATTTCGCGATTCATGAATCGTTCCTCTGGATTAACGATTTATCACAGCCGGATCCGTGGATTCTTCCGATCTTATCCGGAATCGCGACATTCGTCGCATTCTATATGTCATCGGAAAACGGCGGTGTACCGGGTCAGCAGCAGAACGGAGCCATGATGATGGTCATGAAGTACGGATTCCCGATCATGATCGTCTGGCTTGCGAAAACATATGCTGCCGGTTTGGCGACATACTGGTTTATCAGTCAGTTCATACAGATTTTCTACAATATCCGTTTCAATCAGATCAGAAAGAAGATGAAGCGTGATAAGATGGAGGCTAAGCTGAAAAAGCACCTTGACCGGAAACCTGTACGAGCTGGTGAAGGAGTAAGAAGATAATGGACGTAACTGAAAAATGGGGAGATGACGTTGATTCCGCCGTCGCTCTTGCTCTCGCTGATCTGAAATGCACGATTGATCAGGTCGACGTAGAGGTCCTCGAACAGCCTTCAAGAGGCTTCTTCGGTCTGGGTTCCAAGCTCGCTCTGGTCAGAGTGACAAAGAAATCCGCGCAGGAAGCCGCGAAGGAGGAAAAGCCGGAAACTGCTCCGGCTGAAAGCGAGGCCGTCCGTGAGCAGCCGCAGAAAGCGGAACCGCAGGCAGAAGCAGAACCTTCTTCTGCGGAGCCGGAGAAAAAACGCGAGGAGACAGAAGCCGGAAGCAGTAAGCCTCATCAGCAGAAAGCATCCGGACACGCGAAAGAGCATCATAAGGAGCATCGTGATTCTTCTCAGAAGAGAAGAACGGATGCCCGCCGCAGAGAGCCGGCAGCTCCCGTACATGGGGAGCTGCCAGAGCTGAATCTGCAGGATGATGTGAAAGATCTTCCGATTGTGGAAGAGCATCCTGCCCTCGATTTTCTGAAGGATGTCACATCCAAGATGGGACTGGACCTGAAGATGACCGCCAGAGCAGATGAAACGCATGTCCATATCGATATTTCCGGAGATGATTCCCGGACGATTATCGGAAAACGCGGACAGACGCTGGATGCGATTCAGTATCTGACCAGTCTCGTTGTGAATAAGGGACATAAGGATTACGTGAAGGTTGTCATTGACGCAGAGCATTACCGCTCAAGACGTGAGAAGACACTGGAGCAGCTGGCAGAGCGCCTTGCAAGAAAGGCCGTTCATACCGGACGGAGCATCCGCCTGGAGCCGATGAATCCGTACGAGCGCAAGGTCATTCATGCGACCCTGCAGCACGATCCGAAAGTCACGACCAGAAGTGAAGGACAGGATCCGTTCAGACGAGTCGTCATCGAATTGAAATAATATCGTGAATAACAGGGGCTGCCTCAGCAGGCAGTCCTTTTTTATGCTATGATTTAGTGGTATATATTTTCGAGGACAAAATACGAACAGGCAAGGGGAGAATGATATGGATGATACGATCGCAGCAATTTCTACTCCGCCGGGAGAGGGCGGCATTGGAATTATCAGAATCAGCGGGGAAGATTCGCTTTCCATCTTAAAACAGATCTTCCGCACGCCGTCAGGAAAACAGAATATGAAGGATCATCTTCTGGTCTACGGTCATATCATCGATCCGGAAGACGGGAAAGTGATCGATGAGGTTCTGAGCGTTTACATGAAAGCACCGAGAACCTATACCGCAGAAGATGTGGTGGAAATTGACTGCCACGGCGGCATCGTGCCGCTCAGGAAAATTCTTCAGCTGGTATACCGCTGCGGGGCGCGGCCGGCCGAGCGGGGAGAATTCACCGAGCGCGCCTTTCTGAATGGGCGTCTGGACCTTTCCCAGGCAGAAGCCGTGATGGACATGATTTCCGCTCGTGCGGACAAGACCTATGATTCCGCCGTCGGCCAGCTCTCCGGTTCACTTTCCGGAAAGATAAAGGAAATCCGCTCTATGCTGATGGACATCCGGGTGCAGGTCACAGTCAATATCGAGTATCCGGATGAGGATATTGAGATCATGACCTATCAGAAAATGAAAGACGATCTGAAGCCTGTAATCGGGAAAATTTCAGAACTCCTGAAGACAGCGGAAACCGGAAGAATTCTCAGCAGTGGACTGAAAATCGCCATCGTCGGCAAGCCGAATGTCGGAAAATCTTCTCTGATGAATCAGATGCTGAGAGAATCCCGGGCAATCGTCACGGATATTCCGGGAACGACCAGAGATACCATCCGGGAAGATATGAGACTTCGCGGTATTCCGATCAGCCTGATCGATACAGCGGGAATCCGTGAAACGGATGACCAGATTGAAGCCATCGGCATTGAAAAGTCGAGAGATTCCTGGTCGGAGGCTGACCTGGTTCTTCTGGTCCTGGATGCGGGAAGCCCGCTTTCTGGGGAGGACAGGGAAATCCTCCGGCAGGCGGAAGCCGAAAAGACCATCGTTGTACTGAATAAGGCCGACCTTCCGCAGCAGATCACGGCAGAAGATGTGAACAGGCTTCTGCCGGGGGTCCAGCTGATTTCCGCATCGATGAAAGAAGGAAACGGTCTCGATGCAATCGAAGATTCCATCGAACAGCGTGTTTATCAGGGAACTGTGACGGCAGACCAGCATGTCATCGTTACCAACGCCCGGCATAAACAGCTGCTGGAAGAAGCCGGCAGCCATCTGAACGATGCGCTGCGTTTGGCAGACCGGAAAGAACCGCTTGAAATCATCGACCTCGATCTGGAAGCGGCCTATGAAAATCTCGGAGAAATCATCGGCGATGCCGTCGGTGATGATGTAATCTCCGAAGTATTCTCCAGATTCTGTCTGGGGAAATAGAACAGAAAGGCAGGAAAATGGACACATATTATATGGGAGAATACGATGTGATCGTCATCGGCGCCGGACATGCAGGCTGCGAGGCAGCGCTGGCATCCGCCAGAATGGGCTGCCGCACCCTGATTTTATCGATGAATCTGGAGGCCGTGGCCATGATGCCGTGCAACCCTTCGGTCGGCGGCACAGGCAAAGGCCACCTGGTCAGGGAAATCGATGCGCTGGGCGGCGAAATGGGCATTAACATCGACAAGACCTGTATGCAGAGCCGGATGCTGAACACATCCAAGGGCCCTGCCGTGCACTCACTCCGCGCCCAGGCCGACAAGCATCAGTATCATATGGAGATGAAAAAGACCCTGGAAGAACAGGATAATCTCGATATGAAGCAGCAGGAGGCAGTGGATATCGATGTAAAAGACGGGCAGGTTCAGGGAATCGTTACCCGGACCAATGCCTATTATAAATGTAAGGCTGTCGTGATTGCGACAGGAACCTTCCTGAAAGGAAGAATTTTCATCGGTTCCAGCAATTTTCCAAGCGGACCTAACGGCCTTGCGCCTTCCTGCGATTTGTCCGAAAATCTGAAACGCCTGGGTCTGCCGCTGCGCCGGTTTAAGACGGGAACTCCGGCAAGAGCACTGTCGGAGACCTTCCGCTATGATGAGATGAAGAGGCAGGACGGCGATGAGGAAATCGTTCCGTTTTCCTTTATGAATGATTCTCTGGAAGTGGATCAAGTTCCCTGCTGGCTGACCTACACGAATGAGCGGACCCATAAAATCATCCGCGACAATTTCAGCCGGTCAGCCCTGTTCGGAGGGGAGATTGAAGGAGTCGGGCCGCGCTACTGCCCGTCGATCGAGGATAAGATCAACCGCTTCCCGGACAGAAAGCGGCATCAGCTCTTCGTTGAGCCAGAAGGGCGGCAGACCCATGAGATGTACATTCAGGGAATGTCCACCAGTCTTCCTGAGGATGTGCAGGAGAAGTTCTATCATACGATTGAGGGTCTGGAGGACATTACGATCACCCGCCCGGCCTACGCGATTGAATATGACTGCATCGATCCGCTGGAACTGAAGCTGAATCTGGAATATCGGAAGATCCGGGGTATGTTCTGCGCCGGACAGTTCAATGGAAGTTCCGGGTATGAAGAGGCGGCTGCGCAGGGTCTGATGGCCGGAATCAACGCAGCGCTGGAAGTTTCTGGAAAAGATCCCTTCGTTCTAGACAGAAGCGAGGCTTATATTGGCGTTCTGATCGACGATCTCGTGACCAAAGGTACTAATGAGCCTTACAGAATTATGACCAGCAGAGCGGAATATAGGCTGGTTCTGAGGCAGGACAACGCAGACGAGCGCCTGACGGAGAAGGGATATGCCATCGGACTGGTGTCCGAGGAGCGTTATCAGAAGTTCCTCTGGTCAAAAGAAATGGCAAGGAAAGAATTGGAGCGGCTGAAAGAAACCACGGTCGGACCGCATGACGCGGACGAGTTTCTGATTTCTATCGGAAGTTCTCCGCTGAATAACCGGGTATCTCTCTATGATCTTCTGAAGAGGCCGGAAGTGCATTATAAAGAAATGGCGGCCATCGATCCGGAGCGTCCGAAGCTCACGCAGCACGTCATCGATGTGATTGAAGTCAACATTAAGTATGAGGGATACATCCGCATGCAGGAGCGGAAGATCCAGAAGTTCAAGAAGCTGGAATCCAGAAAGCTTCCGGAGGATCTGGATTATGAAAAGATCGACAATCTGAGAATCGAAGCCCGGCAGAAACTCAGCCGGCTCCGTCCGATATCGGTAGGGCAGGCGTCACGTATTTCCGGTGTGTCGCCGGCGGACATCAATGTGCTGCTGATCTGGCTGGAAAAGAAAAGGAGAATGAAATAATGAAAGAACTGATACAGAAGATGTTTACGGAAGCAGGGTATGCCGTCAGTGATGATGTGGCAGAAAAGCTTTCTGTTTACATGGACGGCATACTGGAATACAACCAGCATGTCAATCTGACCTCCATTACGGATCCGGAAGAATTCATCACCAAGCATTATCTGGACTCCGCTTCGATTTCTTCTCTTCCTGAATTTCAGAATGCCGGATCGATTATCGATATCGGAACAGGAGGCGGCTTTCCGGGTGTTCCTCTGGCGGTTCTGTTCCCGGAAAAGAAATTCACGGTTGAAGATTCCCTGCAGAAAAGGATCCGGGTTATTCAGGATCTATTATCCCGGGCGGGCATTACGAATGTCGAGGCTGTACATGCCAGGGCAGAGGACCTGGGAAAAGATCCCCTGCACAGAGAGCAGTATGATCTCTGCATTTCGCGGGCGGTTTCCAGAATGTCTGTGCTTGCCGAATACTGTCTGCCATTCGTGAAGGAAGGCGGATACTTTATTTCCTATAAGGGATCAGACCTGGAAAGGGAACTTCACGATGGGAAAAAAGCAGTTCAGGTTCTGGGCGGACAAATCGACCGTGTGCAGCCTGCAGGAGTTGAAGGAATGCAGCATCAGTTCGTTGTTGTGAAAAAGGTGAAACATACACCGAAAAAATATCCGAGAAAGGCTGGAACCCCTGGAAAAACGCCAATCCGCTGATCCGTTTCACGTGAAACAATTATGGTATATCAGAAAAGAAACTGGCATTCAATACATGAATCATATATAATGTTAGGTGACTAAAGTAAAAGTGTCAGGAGGCAGAAATTTTGGGTAAAGCGATAGCAATTTTTAACCAGAAGGGCGGAGTCGGAAAGACAACGACAAACATCAATCTCGGCGCCAGTCTGGCACAGTTCGGAAAGAAAGTTCTCATGCTGGATATCGATCCGCAGGGAAATACAACCAGCGGAGTAGGCGTGTCAAAGAAAGATCTCACCGACACGGTCTATGATCTTCTGATTGATAAAGACTACGATCCCCATCGGGCGATTCTTCACACAGGAGTAGAGGGACTGGACCTCATTCCGGCCAATGTGGATCTGGCAGGCGCAGAAGTAGAACTGGTTGCCATGGACGGACGGGAAAAGAGACTGCGCAACGCGATTGGAAAAATCAGCGATGAGTATGATTACATCTTTGTAGACTGTCCGCCGTCGCTCGGCCTGCTGACGATCAATTCTCTGAGTGCGGTACAGAGCGTGCTTATTCCGATCCAGTGTGAATTCTATGCACTGGAAGGTGTCAGCCAGCTGGTGAGCACAATTGAACTGGTAAAAAACAACCTGAATCCGAATCTGGAAATTGAAGGTGTAGTTCTCAGTATGTTCGACGGAAGGACGAACCTGTCCATTCAGGTCGTACAAGAAGTAAAGAAGTATTTCGGCGCCAAAGTGTACTCCACGGTTATTCCCAGAAATATCCGTCTGGCGGAGGCACCGGGCTTCGGCATGGCGATTACGGAATATGATCCGAAGTCAAAGGGCGCGATTGCATACAGAGAATTTGCAGAAGAATTTCTGGAACGGGAGGGTAAATAATGGCCTCTAAGCCAAAGAACAGAGGACTCGGCAAGGGCCTCGGCGCACTGTTTGCGGAACAGGCATCGATCGTAGATGAGACGGAGCATACTGTAGAAGATATTCAAAAGGATAAGAAGAATCCGGAGAATACAGTCATCTATATAGAAATCGGAAACATCAAGCCGAACCGCCATCAGCCGAGAAAGTATTTTCATGAAGATAAGATTGAAGAGCTGGCGCAGTCTATTTTGGAACATGGAATTATTCAGCCGCTGGTCGTCAGACCCGCTGAAGAAGGAACCTATGAGATTGTAGCCGGCGAGAGAAGATGGAGAGCTGCGAGAAGGGCAGGGCTGCAGAAGGTTCCCTGCCTGATCAGAGAGTTCACAGATGAAGAAAACATGCTGGTGGCGATTATTGAAAATCTGCAGCGTGAAGATCTGAATCCGATTGAAGAAGCGCACGGCCTTCAGCAGATGATGGAAACTTACGGGATGACCCAGGAAGAAGTTTCTAAAAGCATCAGCAAGAGCCGGCCCTACATCAGCAATGCGCTCCGCCTTCTGAAACTGCCGGAAGAAATTCAGGAGCTTGTGGCTTCGGGAAAGATTTCCATGGGACATGCGAGAGCACTGATCAATATTAAAAGCAAGTCCCTTCAGCTGGAGCTGTGCCGCAGAATTCTGGATGAAGGACTTTCCGTCCGGGACATTGAAAAACTTGCGGCAAAGAAAAACAAGAAAAAGGATCCGAAAAAACGCGTAAAAAGCGCGGACACCCTCGCCATGGAAGACAGACTGAAGAATCAGTTCGGCACAAAGGTTTCCATCGACCAGAGAGGGAAAAAAGGTGTGATTAAACTGGAATATTACAGCAGCGATGAACTGAACCGTTTGCTGGATATGCTGCTTTCAGAGTGATAGAGAGAATGTTTCATGTGAAACACTGAGTATATGCCCCAAATTTTCCGGGGCATTTGTCATATACTGAAGCTGGAAGTTAGAGGAAAAGATGGCAGAACTGAATTACAAAGAAATACTGACGAAAAAGGTTCCGCTGCCGATGTGCATCGTGAATGAGAATGGAAAAATCATAGATTCCAACTCCTATATGGATGAAGTGTTCGTATATGATGAAATCAAGGATTATGATTTTTTTGCGCTCACGGGAATCAAGATGGAGGAACTGAAAGCGTCTGCAGAAAGCCGTGTATTTAAAAAAATAGAACGGAACAATAAGATCTTCAGCCTGGTGACAAGCAGGGCAGACAGTGAGTCTGAAGATGACGAGGATGATGAAAGTTCCGGAGTCATTGTTGTATTCTTCAATGACATCACAGCATATGAGATGCTGAAGAAAGATTACAGTGATGAACGCGTCTGTGTGGCCAGGGTCAATATCGACAATTACGATGAGATGAAAGCCAACACGTCACCAGACATGCGGATGACGATTTCCTCTGAAGCGGATAAGATCATCCGCAAATGGGCGGGAAAAATCGGCGGCTCAATTGTGAACATGAGCCGGAGCGAGTATATCATTTACTTTGAATACCGTCATGTGGATGAAATGGTCCGGAATAAATTTTCCATTCTGGATGAGGTCAGAAACATTGAGACGCAGGCTGATTTTCCGATGAGCCTGAGCATCGGCGTCGGTATCGGAGGCGAGAGCATCACCGATACGAGAGATTACGCGGACGGGGCTCTGGATCTGGCGCTCGGCCGCGGCGGCGATCAGGCTGTTGTACGCAGAGTAAACAAGATCGAGTACTACGGCGGAAAACTGCAGACGGTAGAGAAAGGAAATAAAGGAAAGTCCAGAGTGGTTGCCCATGCGCTGAGCCGTCTGATCGATCAGGCGGACCGCGTGATGATCATGGGACACCGGAACCCGGATATGGATGCATTCGGAGCTGCGCTCGGCATGTTCCGCGTCTGCATGCTGAATGGAAAAAATTCTTCTATTGTAATTGAAGAAGTCAATGATTCCCTGCAGACGATTTTCAAGCAGGCAAAGGAGAAGGGAACCTACACCTTCCTGACGCACGACCGGGCGAAAGAACTGATTGACGAGAATACGCTTCTGATCGTCCTGGACACACACCGGCCGAGTTTTGTCGAATGCAGGGATCTGCTGGAGTGTACAGATCGTATCGTGGTCATCGATCACCACAGAAGAGCGGTTGACGCCATTGCGAATCCGGTCTTGTCCTATATTGAATCCTATGCTTCGTCTACAGCTGAGCTGGTTACGGAGATCCTGGAATATACAGGTAATAAGAGAGATCTGGATAAGCTGGAGGCGGAAGCACTGCTGGCGGGAATGACCGTGGATACCAACCGTTTTGCGGTGAAGACTGGTGTCAGAACCTTTGAAGCGGCGGCCTGGCTCAGAAGAGCTGGCGCGGATACGACAGAAGTCAAGCGTCTGTTCCAGACAGATCTGGATGATTTTAAAACAAGATCGCGAGGTCTTTCCTCTGCGCATATCGGAGAGGACGGCATTGCAACATCCATATGTCCGGGCTATAATCAGGAAGCACAGATCATCAACTCGCAGGTTGCGGATGAGCTCCTGAACGTCAGAGGCGTAAAAGCAAGTTTTGTTGCGGGCCGGGATGAAACCGGACAGACGGTGGTCAGTGCCAGATCGCTGGGTGATATTAATGTCCAGCTGATCATGGAAAAACTGGGCGGCGGCGGACATTTAACTACGGCCGGCGCACAGGTGGAGATGAGTCCGGAAGAAGTGCTGACGATGGTCAGAAATATTCTGGACGGTGATAAAGATAATGAAGAGAAGGGCAGGTAGACATGCAGGTAATATTAAAGAAGGATGTAAAAGGAACAGGTAAAGCAGGCAGTGTAGTAAAGGTAAGCGACGGATATGCGCGCAATATGCTGATCCCGAAGGGAATGGCTGTAGAAGCAACAAAAGCGAATATCCGCAGCCTTGAGAAAGAGAAGGCACAGCAGGCTGAAGAAGAAGCGGAAAAGAGAGCAGAGGCAAAGAAGCAGGCGGAAGTCATCAACGGAAAGTCTGTTGAAATCAAGACTAAGGCCGGAGAAGGCGGAAGACTGTTCGGATCCATTACATCCAAGGATATCGCAGAAGCTGTGAAATCCCAGCTGGGAATTGATGCAGACAAGAAGAAAATCCAGCTTGAAAGTCCGATCAAGAGCATGGGAACCTTCCATGTAACAGTCAAGCTGTATTATGAGATTCACGCAGAGCTGACAGTCAACGTAACGGAGGCGTAGTTAAGCAGTATGAATGGAAAAATTCCTCCACATAATGAAGACGCGGAGCGTTCTGTTCTGGGAGCAGGTCTTCTCAGCAGGGACGCCCTGGCGGATACACTGGAACTGATTCAGGAAGAAGATTTCTATAATAAAGCTAACGCTGCAGTCTTTCATGTCATGAAAGATATGTATATCTCCGGCAAGCCGATTGATATCGTCACAGTCTGTGAAGAACTGAAGAGAAGAAATGAACTGGATGCCGTCGGGGGAAGAAGCTATGTGGCAGAACTCTCCGGCGGAGTCCCGTCAACCAGCAACGCATCGGAGTATGCGAAGATTGTTGCAGAGATGGCATCCATGCGGGCGCTGATCAAGAGTTCCGAGGAAATCCGTGAAAAATGCTACCAGAGTCAGGATGATGCGGAAGATATTCTGGATTATGCGGAAAAGAGTATTTTCTCCATCGCGCAGTCCCGGCAGCGGAGTGATTATTCGCCGCTGAGTGAGGTGCTGATCAGCAACATCGATATGATCAATGAAGCCGTCCGCAATCAGGGACAGGTTGTCGGACTCACCACCGGTTTTCAGCAGCTGGATTCCATTACTGCCGGACTTCATCCTTCCGACCTGGTCATCGTTGCCGCAAGACCGGCAATGGGAAAGACGGCATTTGCTCTGAATATCGCACAGAACGCGGCAGTCAAAGGAAATGCCAAAGTAATGATTTTCAGCCTGGAGATGTCTAAGGAGCAGCTGGGACAGAGACTGCTCGCCATGGAAGCCCGGGTCGATATGGAGAATATCAAGAAGGGGAATCTGAACCGCGAGGACTGGGATCGGATTCTGCAGGCTGCCGATGTGCTGGCAGGGGCGTCTATTTTTATTGACGATATGCCGGATGTCGGTGTATTTGAGATTAAGAATAAATGCCGGAGAATGAAGGCCGAGAAAGGGCTGGACCTGATCGTCATCGATTATCTTCAGCTCATGCATGGAGAGGGGAAAGCGGACAGCAGACAGCAGGAAATCAGCAATCTGTCCCGTTATCTGAAACTGCTGGCCAGAGAAATGGACTGTCCGGTCATCGTACTTTCACAGCTTTCCCGTGCGCCGGAGCAGAGACCGAATCACCGGCCGATCCTTTCTGATTTGAGAGAGTCAGGATCCATCGAGCAGGATGCCGATATCGTCATCTTTTTATACCGCGATGACTATTATAACGAAGATTCTGATAAGCCTGGTGTATGTGAAGTCAATCTTGCAAAACACAGAAGCGGACCGACGGGAACGATCGAACTTACCTGGGTAGCCAGATATACCAAGTTCGCAGACAAGGCGTAAAGAATATGATCCGCAGATGAAGAGACCACATATATATGTGGGTCTCTGTTTCTTCCTGAAGCCCGGATATCCGGTATTTCAGGAAAATATGCTGAAATCACAAAATCAACATATACTTTGCAAACATAGGGATGTAACATAGGATAAAATAGATTGGATAACCCTGAGGACGGCAGAGATGAATTTTTACAGACAAAAAATCAGCGATTTCTTTCTACGGGATACAAATATCGAAAACATCTTTATCAATGAATATCTTCCGGCAGCACCGGGGGACTATGTGAAGGTGTTCATTTACGGATATATGTACGCGCAGTACGGAATGGAAATCAGTGAACACATGATTGCCGAGCAGCTGGGTCTCAGCGAGAAACTGGTTGCGCAGGCATGGAATTACTGGGAAGATCTGGGCCTGATCCGGAAAAGCTTTGTCAATGGTGACAAGGATGTCAACTTGTGCATTGAATTTGTCAACCTGAAGGATGAGATGTACGGAACGGGATCATCAGAAACTGATCAGAATGAGGATTCACAGAGCGGTGTGGAAAATCTGCTGGATAATGATTCCCTGCAGAGACTGTTTTCACAGATTGAGAGTGATTTCGGCAGGAGTCTGAGTTCAACGGAGGTCAAGACGATTCTCGAATGGATCACCGAGGATAAGATTACTCCGGAAGTTGTGCTGTTCTGCGTACAGTATTGTCTGCAGAAGAATAAGACCGGAATGAAGTATATTTCGGCTGTCGTTCACGGATGGGCGTCGAAGGGTCTGAACACGGTGGATGCCGTTAAGGATTATCTGCAGGATGTGGATCAGAGATATTATCAGTACCGCAGAATCCTTCAGGCTCTCGGGTTTACCAGAAATGCAACCGAGGCAGAGAAAAATTTAATGGACAGCTGGTTCGATGACATGGGCTATAATATTGATAAAATATTAGAGGCCTGCAGCAAGACAGCCGGTATTTCCAATCCGAACTTCAATTATGTCGATAAGGTTCTGAAGAACTGGAAGACTGAGGCGGACAAGCAGAAGCGCGATGTCAACGCCAGAAAGCCGGTTACACAGGCTGTATTGAATCAGTACTATGAATACCTGAGACGTACAGAAGAAAAAGAAGCGCAGGAGCGTCTTCAGGAAGTCTATGAAAAGATTCCGCGCATTAAAGAAATTGATGAGGAAACACGCCAGCTGAGTTCGGATCTGACCAAAGCGATGCTCCAGGGCCGGGATTCGGAAGAAGCTGGAAAACGCGCACAGATGGACCGTCTTGCGGAAGAACGTGCGGTTCTTCTTACGGATCACAATTACGATATGGGATACACGGATATCCATCACCGCTGCGAGAAATGCGGCGATACCGGAATTACGGATCTGGGAGAGCAGTGCAGCTGTGTGGAAGAACGGATGAAAGAAGCAGAAGTCTGGCAGCATCAGTTAGGGTAGACAATGAGCGCAAAGAATACGAGAAGCAGAAGAAAGAAGAAAAAGGTCAGAATCAATCCGTCCAGAATGGTACTGACCCTGATCATGGTGCTCTTGCTCGGCGCGAGCGGGGTATCGGTTCACACCGTTCTGCAGCTGCAGAGTGAGCAGAACCGGCTGAAGTCAAAGAATACGCAGCTGAAGACAAAGCGTTCGGAGCTCCAGGAGGAGTTAAAGAGTGTGAACAAGGACAGCTATATCGAGCAGCAGGCGAGAACGCAGCTGCATATGATCAAGCCGGGAGAGGTGGTCTATGTATTAAAAGACAATTCTTCCGGAAGCAGCAAGTCTGGAAGCAGTTCCTCTTCGAAATAGCCACCCGGCCTGTTCTGGGGAACAGACAGAGTATATCGTCTGCTGCAGGCCAGGAGAATATCTGTGCAGAACGCGGCAGAATGAGTCTGGGGACAGCAGAGAGAATGTGAGTGAACACAGGAATACAGTATGGATAAGATCAAGATAAATGAAGTGATTGTGGTAGAAGGCCGCGATGATACGGCAGCCGTCCACCGCGCAGTGGATGCAGAAACGATTGAGACACACGGATTCGGACTCAGTGAGGAAATGTGGAAACGTATCGAATCTGCAGATAAAAAGAAGGGAATCATCGTTTTTACTGATCCGGACTCTGCAGGGGAACGAATCCGTAAGAAAGTGACGGAGCGGTTCCCTGACGCAGGGCAGGCTTTCCTTCCGAGATCACAGGCCATGAAGAAGGATAATATCGGTGTGGAAAACGCAAAGCCGGAGGATATCCGGGAAGCGCTTTCCAAGGCACACTGTACCGTGTGCGGTCAGGAAGAGAAGAACACACCGTCCATCAGCTGGGAAGATATGCTGGAAAACGGCCTCTGCGGAGGCGCAGGAAGCCGCGCCAGGAGACAGGCGCTGGGCGATTTTCTCGGGATCGGCTACGGTAACGCGCGTGCCATGCTGAATAAACTGAACGGATTTAATATCAGCAGAGAGGAGTTTTATGGAGCTTTACAATCCATTAACGATCAAACTGTTAAAAAATAAATATGGATTTCAGTTCGCGAAAAGTTTTGGACAGAATTTCCTGATTGATCCGGATGTCATCGACGGAATCGCTGAAGGCGCTGCCCTTGACCAGGATGATTTTGTCCTGGAAATCGGGCCGGGCATCGGCGTGCTGACGTCGGAAATCTGCCGGCGCGCCGGAAAGGCCGCGTCGATCGAGATTGATCCGCACATGGTTGAGGTTCTGCATGACACGCTGGCGGAGTTTTCCAATGTCCATGTGATTCAGCAGGACGTCCTGAAGGCGGACCTGAGCCGGATCATCGCGGAGGAACGCGGGAGCTGCAGCCGGGTGAAGGTGCTCGGCAATCTTCCGTATTACATTACAACACCGATTATCATGAAGCTGCTGACGGAACATGTCCCGGCGGAATGCATCGTCATCATGATGCAGAAGGAGGTCGCGGACCGTATCCGGGCCAACCCGGGAAGCCGCACCTACGGCGCATTGTCGGTCACGGTGCAGTACTACTGTAAAGTGTCTGAGGTGATGGAAGTGCCGCGCCAGTGCTTTATGCCGCAGCCGAAGGTGGATTCCGCGGTTCTGCGTCTGGATGTCCGCAGTAAACCGGCCGTTGACGTGAAGGACGAGGCGGTGTTCTTCCGCTGCGTCAAAGCGGGATTCAGCCAGAGGAGAAAAACGCTGCTGAATTCCCTGATGACGATGGGCGAGAGTAAGGACCGTGTCCGCAGCGCTCTGGAAGCTGCAGAGATCGACCCGAGAAGACGGGCAGAAACTCTGAGTCTGGAGGAATTCGGCCGCCTGTCGGATATGTTCGTGGAATAATAAAAGGGAAATGGGAGAGGGACCGGATCTTATTTCCGGAACCAGAGAGTGGAGTGAAAGCTGATGAATAAACTGAAGCAATTCTATCATAATCCAAAGGTCCGTAATCCATTCGTATGGGATCTGATTCTGGCTTTTGTATTTAATCTGATCATTGAAACACTGGCCAGACATACCATGCCGGGATATGGCGGACTCTATTTTATGGTGACCAGACCGCTTGCCTTTTTCGACAATGTTCTGATCATCTACGCAACGCTTGTTGTGTCAGCGCTGTTCCGGAGGAGTACGTTTGTATTAACGCTGATTTCTTCCGTGTGGATGGCCATCGGCGTGACGAACGGAATCATTCTGTCACAGCGTATGACGCCGTTTACGGTGAAGGATTTCAGTTCCATGGCCGACGGCGCGACGATCATGACCAACTATTTTTCCAAGATCCAGCTCTTCCTGATGTTCGGTGCGGTGGCGCTGCTGCTGGTTGTGTTTATCCTGCTGTTCATCAAGGGACCGAAGCGAACAGGAAATATACACTTTAAGAAGAGCCTGATCACTGTGGTTCTGATTATCCTGGCCGCATTTGGAGCGACTACTGGACTGATCAAGACAGGAAACCTGGCAACATTCTTCGGAAATCTAGCCTATGCCTATGAAGACTACGGAGTTCCATACTGCTTCATCAACACCTGGATGAATACAGGAATTCACAGACCGGCCAATTACAGCAAGAAAGCGGTGCAGAGTGTCCTCCCGAAAAAGGATCTGAATAAGAATGGCACGGTGAAATTCGAGAAGGATAATTCGGCAAATACAAAAAACAAGCCAAACATCCTCTTCTTGCAGCTGGAGTCCTTTGTCGATCCGACACTGTTTACCAACATCAAGTATTCGCAGGATCCGATTCCATACTACCGCAGTCTGATGAAGAACTATTCATCCGGAAATCTGACCGTTCCAGCCTGCGGAGCAGGTACAGCAAACACCGAGTTTGAAGTCATGACCGGACTCAGCATCAAGTTCTTCGGACCTGGAGAATATCCGTTCAAGTCCGTTCTGAAGGATGAGACGGCAGAGAGTATCGCCTGGGATCTGCGTGACATCGGATATTCCTCACACGCCATCCACGACCACAGAGCGATGTTCTACAACAGAAATACCGTCTTCAACAACATCGGCTATAACACATTCACTTCGGTGGAGTACATGCCGAACGTCGAGAAGACACCGAAGGGCTGGGAGAAGGATAAGATCCTGACCTCCCAGATTATGGGTGCGCTGAAATCCACCAAGAACAGAGACTATATCTACACCATTTCTGTTCAGGGACATGGAAAATATCCGTCCGAAAAGGTGCTGACAAATCCGAAGATCAAGGTCACGAAGGCACCGAATGAGGAATTGAAAAATAAATACGAGTACTACGTCAACCAGGTCTATGAAATGGATCAGTTCGTCAAACAGCTGACGAATACGCTTTCCAAATATAAGGAGCCGACCATCCTGGTTATGTACGGAGACCATATTCCGGCACTGGAGGTCACTTCCGACAATTACGCACTGCCGAGCCTGTATCAGACCCAGTACGTCGTCTGGAGCAACTATAAGATGAAGAGAGTCCATAAGAACATGCATGCATACCAGCTTGCGGCATATATCTTCAACCGCCTCGGCATCCACAACGGAACAACCATCGAGTACCATCAGCAGGTCAACCACCACAGCAAGAACTATCTGAAGAACCTCAAACTGCTCGGATATGATATGCTGTACGGAAAGCGCTATATCTACGGCGGAAAGAAATTCCCGAAGGGCGGCATGAAGATGGGCGTAAAGACCATCAAGGTCAATAAGGTTGTGGAAGTTTCCGGCAAGTACTATATCCAGGGAGAGAACTTCACCGAGCAGAGTAAGATCACGCTGCACGGAAAGACTCTGAGTACCAAGTACCTGACGCCTCAGCTGCTGGTTCTGAAGAAGAAAGTCGACCCGAGCGAGGCGAAGTACATGAAGGTCAGCCAGGTTGACAAGTCGGATAACACCATCATCAGTACGACAGAGTAGGAGTAAAGCATGCGGAGAATCATTAAGACATTCATCAAATGGATTTTCCTGCTCTTCGTGCTGATCGTCATCATCATTGCAGGGATAAACGCCTGGATGTGCAGCCAGGAATCCCCGAACAAGACCATGACGGTGACGAGTAACAGCCAGACACTGACCGCTGCACAGAAAGCGAAGTTCAAGAAGCTGAATCCCCAGTGTATCATCGTGCTGGGGGCCGGCATCAAGAACAGTATCGAGCCCTCAGATATGCTGAAGGACCGTCTGGATACTGCAGTCATGCTGTATAAGGCAGGCGTCGCGCCGAAGATCCTTCTGACGGGGGATAACGGGACCGTCCAGCATAATGAAATCCACGTCATGCTGATGTACATGCGCAGAGAGGGGATTCCGGACAGCAAGATCTTCTGCGATCACGCGGGATTCTGCACCTACGATTCCATGTACCGCGCACAGTCCATTTTCGAGGTAAAGCGCGCAGTTGTCGTGACACAGTCCTATCATCTGTACCGTTCCCTTTACATCGCCGACAAGCTCGGCATCAGGGTTCAGGGTGCAGCCTCCGATCAGGGCTCATACAGCGGGCAGACCTACCGCAATTTCCGCGAAGTCCTGGCGCGGGTGAAAGACATGATCAATGTCGCCAGACACGCCAGCCCAACCGTGGGCGGCAGCAAGATTCCGATCACCGGAAGCGGCGTCAGCAGCCACGGAGAGTAGGGACAAAAAACAAACAGACAAGGAAGTACGGACATTTTGATGAGTCCGTAACTTTGACGGGGCAAATAAAGGGGCTGTTGCAAAGCGCAACAGCCCCTTTGTCATTCCTTTAATTCAATGGTACTGTATGTTTATGGATTTTGAACATCAGTCCAGACTTTGAATGACCTTTTTTATGTGATCGAGATTATTAGTATCGAGAAGTGCTATGTCCCCTGTATTCTTTATATATACAATTGCAGGTACACGTCAACATCAGAACGATGGGAGCCTATTCCAGTACCTCCGGATTCGGCAGCGCCTGCCGGATGGTCTCTTCAATCTGGTTTTCCGCCTCATTCTGGGCATGGCGGTCGAGACCTGCAGTTTCCACATATGGGTGGATCTGCACGTGCAGTTCTGCCGGGTGATAGACGCCTGTTTCCTCATAGATGTGATAGGCGCCTTCCAGAGTAACCGGTACGATCGGAACTTTCGCTTTAAAGGCCATTTTAAAGCTTCCGCGCTTGAAATGGCGCATCCGCGTCTCGCGGCTTCTGGTGCCTTCCGGGAAGATGACCAGGTTATACCCGTCTTTCAGTCTTTTCGCGCCTTCCTGCAGGCTTTTCATCGCTTCACGAGCATTTCCGCGCTTCAGGAAGAGACTTCCGATATTGCTGATCCAGCGTCCCAGCATCGGCACCTTTTCCAGCGAATCCTTCGCGATAAATCCGATCTGTCTTTCATTCATGGCCACCAGAAGCGCAAGAATATCTCCATATCCCTGATGGTTGGCGATGATCAGGAAGCCGTCCTGTTCCGGCAGATTTTCCTGCCCGGTGACAGTGACGGTAAGATGCAGTCTGCGGCACACGTCCTGCGCCCAGAGATAGGCTGCGTGTCCCGTGACCTCCCGGTCTTTTACCGGATCTCCGGTCTCCCTGGCCGCGAGAATGTCCTTTTCATAATGATTAAACGCACGCAGTGAATTTGCGACCCTGATTAATGCAGGGATATTCCGTAATTTGCTCATAATTATATCTCCCATTGTCACCAGTCCGACAAAAATAAACGGCCGGCCCGGATTTCTCTGAATCTTATCTTAGAATCTGTTTTAAGTATAAATAGAAACCGGTACAGAATCAAGAAAAGGGCAGTGGAGGGCCGAAAACATACGGTTTTCTTCGTATGCAAATCCAGGCACTTGTGGTATGATAGTACGAATGTGAAAACAAGGGAGGATAGACATGAATGCAACTGCATATAATCATTCGGAGCAGAAGATATACCGGTACCGGGGACGGATCATCGGCGGCATCTGCTTCATCGCACTGTTCTGCGTAATCGCGTGGCTCGTCATTCACGGATATACGCACGGAATCGATCACAAGGTCCAGTACTTCGCCTACAGCGCCAGAAACGGCTTTTCCGAACGTGTCCTGGTCCCGATCACCTATATGGCCCATAAGTACTTTATCATCGCTGTGATCGCCGTTCTGCTGGCAATACCGCGCACCCGGACGGAGTATGGCCTGCCGCTGGCCTTTTCATCATCCCTGGGGCTGATTCCATACAAGATCCTGAAAACCACAATCGCCCGGCCGCGCCCGAACCCGGCCAGATGGCTCGTCATCGAGCACGGATACAGCTTTCCGAGCGGCCATTCCATGAACGGCCTGATCTTCTACGGCATGCTGATTTTCCTGATCAGAAGAAGCAGCCTTTCCCGGTATAAGAAGAATGTGCTGACCGTCGTGTTCGGCCTTCTGATCCCGCTGATCGGCTGGACGCGCCTGTTCTGCGGCGTGCATTACGTCAGTGATGTACTGGGCGGCTGGAGCCTGGGACTTGCCTGGGTGCTGCTTGTCTCTTGTCTCATTGACTTTTGCCGGCAAAAGATGACCAGCAAGAAGAAAAAACAGATTTCATGAAAAATACATGGGTAAAACCAAGCAAGTTACGGTATAATAACAGTAACGTGTCCGGGAATCGTCCCGGAGACGAATAAACCTGACTGAAACGTCTCAATAAGGAGGAAATTATGATTTACGTATGTGACACATGTGGATATGAGTACGATCCTGCAAAGGGTGATCCGGATAACGGAGTAGCTCCGGGAACAAAATTCGAGGATCTTCCGGATGACTGGACATGCCCGGTATGCGGAGTAGGCAAGGACGAGTTCTCTCCGAAGGAGTAGTTTTCAAGGGTTCAGAGAAACCACTCACTCATAACAGATAAAAAATAAAGGAGCCTCTGCAGCAGTGATCTGCCGCATGGCTCCTTTTTTATGCTTTATATGTTTTTAATCAATCCTGTTCAGTACCCTGTCTGTTATGCCGGTCTGCTAATCTTCGCTGTTCAGCAGATCTGTGTCGATCGGATAGCGGCCGAAAATTCTCGCCGCATCCATCAGGGCGGTCATGTTTTCTGCCGGTGTGCCGGTCGGCATCTGGCATCCTGAAGTCAGGGTGAATCCGCAAGGGGAATCCCAGGCGTCGCGGATGCAGGCTTTGGCGGCACGCAGGACATCCTGCGGTGTGCCGTAGCGCATGACATCAACCGGAGGTACATTTCCCATGATCGCCATCTTGTCGCCGAGGACTTTCTTTGCTTCCAGAAGGCTCTCGCAGTTGTCCAGGCTGAATCCGGAAATTCCGGTATCGCGCAGGTCTTCCCAGATCTTGCGGCTTGTTCCGCAGATGTGAAGGCCGCAGCCGGCTCCCTGGCTCTTGATGAAATCAATGTTCTTCTGCAGATACGGCAGGGAGAAGGTCCTGTACTGTTTCTCATTGATCAGGGAAGTGGAGCTGACCGGATCGCAGAATCCGATGCCGATGCCCATGTCGATGACACGCTTGATATAGCGGTTGTTGTTCTCCACGATGACATCCAGCAGCTGATGGATTTTCTCCGGCGCCTTGATCATGCCGATCATCAGATGTTCCGTTCCCATAACCATGGCAGCGATAGTAAACGGACCGGTGACACTGGCACTGATCGGAACAGTTTTTCCGAGCTTGTCCTTAACCATCTGAAGTCCCTTCAGGATAATTGGCAGACGGCCGTCCTTGTCGACGTCAACGAGTTTCGCATTGTCGATGTCCTTCAGGCTCCTGATGGCCGGTGTCTTCAGCTGGGAAATATTGTTGTCGGAATAGGAAATTTCCGATCCCATGGCTTCCGCCATTCCGCGGAGTGTGGTGGAAAGTCCCGCGCTGTCGGAGTGGAAATTCTCCTGCAGCCAGACTTCCAGGTCGCACATCATTTCTGCGGAATGGTAGTATTTATCAATAGACATGCCCATCATCGGGGCCATCGTCTCTCCTGTATCCAGGGAGCAGGGAATACGGTCGACTTCCTTTCCCTGAGAATATAATTCACTTCTCTCCAGTGCTGTCAGTTCGTCTTTCGGTACTTCCAGTCCATGAAGATATTGTTTGATCTGTACGATCATTATTTCCTCCTTAGTTTACACCCATCATATCTTTGATTTTCAGCACAGCGGCATGTGCGTTTGGAGTGTACGCGTCTGCACCGATCAGGTCGGCAAACTTCTGAGAAATCGGGCCGCCGCCGATCATAACCTTATATTTATCGCGGATGCCGCGCTCTTTCAGTTTGTTGACCACTGTACGCATGCCTTCCATGGTCGTCGTCATCAGCGTGGACATGCAGATCAGGTCGCAGTGCTTTTCTTCTGCTGTATCAATGAAATTATCCAGCGGAACATCCTTTCCCAGGTCATAAACCTTGAATCCCGCTGCCTCACACATAATCTTGACCAGGTTCTTTCCAATGTCGTGGGTGTCTCCCTCAACAACACCGATGACCAGGCTGACCGGCGTATCCAGCTTTTCCTGCTTGATATGCGGCTTCAGCACATCGATGCCCGCGTTCATCGCGAAGGAAGAGGTCATTACTTCCGGCAGGAAATACTCTTCCGTCTCAAACAGTTCACTGACGCGGTTCATGCCGTCAATCAGGCCTTCACGGATGGTTTCTGACGGATCAATTCCGTCCTCCAGAGACTGTTCGCAGAGTTCTTCAACGGCCTCATCATCCATGTCAACAACATTGTCGCTTATCTTCTTGAAAAGTTCTTTTTTGTCCATAATTTTCACGCTCCTGTTATGTCTGATTCCGGGACAAAGGCTATACCGGGCAAGGCAAGTAAATATCATCAAAGCGGAAACAGCCGGCTGAAACCATACTGCTTCCGCTGAGTATTATGTTTGTTAATAGTATTGTAACATGCAGTTAGTCGAGATGATCAGGGTCTTCCGATTCAATTTCTCTATTCTCATTCCGGATCTTCTTAACTTCTTCAACCTCGCTCTCTGCGCAGTCATACTCCCAGTTCCACGGGTTCTTCTTCGTGAATCCGTCTGCGAACGGTACGAAGATGGAAACCATTGCTACGATGAACAGGATCATGCAGTACCAGACGTATGGAACGATGTTCGTCGGGTTAATGGTTGCGGAACCCTTCAGGTAGTTGTTGGCCAGAGACATGCAGAGCAGGATCTGTGCGCCGTAAGGGAGGAATCCCTGCAGGCAGCAGGAGAAGATGTCCAGGAGGGATGCGGTACGTCTCGGGTCGATGTGGTACTTGCTGGATACTTTCTTTGCCAGCGGTCCTACAACAACGATGGAAACGGTGTTGTTCGCGGTTGCGCAGTCGATCAGGGAAGTCAGGAGAGAAACACCGACCTGAGCGGATTTCTTTCCTTTCATGACCTTCTCCAGTTTATCCAGCAGCCAGTTTATGCCTCCGTTGTGCATGACCATTTCTGCCATTCCGGCAACCAGCAGGGTCAGAAAGAATACTTCGTTCATGCTGGTGAATCCGGTCCAGATATTCTGGGCGAAAGTGAAGACGGTCAGTTTGCCGCAGCCGATGCCGATGATGCCGGCAAGGAAGATTCCGATGGTCAGAACCAGGAATACGTTCATGCCGACCAGGGCCAGAACCAGGACGACGATGTACGGCAGAACCTTAATGAAACTGAAGCTCAGGCTCTTCATCGCGACGATGGTGTCCGGACGGCCAAAGATCAGCAGCAGGACGATCGTGATGATTGCGGACGGGAGGGAAATCAGGAAGTTCATGTGGAACTTATCCTTCATGCCTACGCCCTGTGTACGGGTTGCAGCGATGGTTGTATCGGAAATCATGGACAGGTTGTCTCCGAACATGGCGCCTCCGATGCAGGCACCGATAACCAGAGGAATGCTCAAGTGGCCCTTGTCTGCGATTCCGATGACGATCGGAATGATGGCGCCGACGGTTCCCATGGAGGTTCCGGTGGCGGTACTCATGAATGCGGCGATGATGAAGATGCCGGCAGCCAGGAAGCGGACCGGAATGAAGGTCAGTCCCATATTAACGGTCGCATCTCTTCCTCCCATTGCAGCAGCGACGGTGGAGAATGCGCCGGCAAGGATGAAGATAATCAGCATCGTAATGATATCTTCTTTACCGACACCTCTTGCGAAGATGGAGAAACGCTCTCCCAGGCTTCCCTTTGTCATAAAGAAGGTAACCAGTACGGCGATGAACATCGCGGATACAGACGGGAACTGATAGAATGCCATCGATACGCCCTTAGCCTGCAGAAACAGTCCTGCGCCCAGGTAGATGGCAATGAAAACGATGAAAGGCAGAAGAGCGAGTCCGCTGCTTTTCTGTTTTCGAAGGTCATGATTGTCACTCATAAGATAACTCCTTCTTACATAATTGCATTAAACCAATAAAACAAATTTAACATATTCCGCCGGTACACTATGTTTCAGCAGAGTGTACCGTGTGCAGATAGAATAGCACAAAACCAGTCAGAACGTGATGGCGGTATAAATAAGCTTTATCAATAGAATCGGGAAGTATAAAACTTGTATAAATATACTGTATCATAATCAAGGCATAATTGGGAAACATTGTTCTGCTTGTTAAATGAAATACAAGATTCAGGAAGAGTTGCTTGTGGGAGAGAAACAAAAGTTTAAATATAGAATATAATAATAAACAGAAAATTAAATATAGATATTGTTGATTTTTGTGTGCGATAAATACAAAAAATCTGGTTAAATTGTGTGGTCTTGTATTTGCAACCAATAAAGTAGGATAATGGGATATAAAAATTGTACCATGGTACAAATGCCCGGATTCATAAATTGGAAGCTGAGGCAGATGTACAGGACATATATCCCTGAACTGCGGTCTAGTTGCAAGAGAATAAAAAGCATTCTGACAATATATCGCCGTGTATCCATGGTCAGACCGGGCGGAATGGTCATGGATGGGTGGAAGAAATGCTGAAGTTTTTATCACAATTTCCGTTGTATTCAAGAAAATCATTTTCGTCTGTAAATGGAAACGCCGAATCCCGAAGGTGTAAAGTGTCCGCGTGAGCATGCGCGAAGAGAACCGGGAGGTCATTCAGGCACAGGCTGCGCTGCAGCAATTCTTGACGATAAAGGCGCCACTGTTTAAAATGGTGGAAGTGCGAAAACGCAGAATAAAAGGCCGCATGGATGCGGTGTAAATCATGTTAGAAATGGAAGTGGCAGGAATGAATAAACCAACACTGTTGATTATGGCCGCCGGAATGGGCAGCCGTTACGGCGGACTGAAGCAGATTGACCCGATCACCGATCAGGGCGAAGTTATTATGGACTTCTCCCTGTACGACGCGATGATGGCAGGTTTTGAGCGGGCGGTATTCGTCATCAAAAAGGAAAATGAAGAGGCCTTCAGAAAGCTGATCGACGGACGCATTGATAAATACATGGATGTAGAAATCGTTTACCAGGAAATGGACGATCTTCCGGAAGGATATAAGGTGCCGGAAGGCCGTGTAAAGCCATGGGGAACCGGACATGCGATCCTAGCGGCGCGCCAGGTCATCGATGGGCCGTTCGCGGTTGTCAATGCCGACGACTATTACGGACCGACCGCCTTCCATCTCCTGTACGACTATCTGGAAAACGTAAAAGACACCGAACCGTATCAGTATGCGATGGTCGGCTTCCAGCTGGAAAAGACCCTGAGCGAGAGCGGCACCGTGGCCAGAGGAATCTGCGAGCTGACGGATGACAATCTCTTGAAGAACGTCACGGAGCGCACCAAGGTCATGTCCAGAGGGGAATTCACAGGTTATACGGAAGATGATGGGAAGACCTGGACAGAAATCCCGCAGGGCAGCACCGTTTCCATGAATTTCTGGGGCTTCACCGGCGCATTCATGAAAGAGGCCTGGGAACGCTTCCCGGCTTTCCTGGATCAGATTCTGCGCGACAACCCGATGAAAGGCGAGTATTTCCTTCCGTCCATCGTCGAGGGACAAATTAAAGAAGGCAAGGCGCAGGTCCATGTTCTGAAGACCCCGGATAAGTGGTATGGCGTAACCTATCATGAGGACCACGACATCGTTGCGGCGGCAATCCAGTCCATGAAGGACAAGGGAGAGTATCCGGAAATTTTATTCCGGAAGGAACCTGAAAACGTTGTCTGGAAAGAACTGCGTCCGAAGGACGAGTAGGCAGGAGACTCCTTGCGTGTGGGTTTTGTCATAAAAGGGGGCCGGCAGGAGAGAAAAGCCGGGAGATCCGGTACAAAATACAGAAAAACTGCTTGCTATTCAATAATCAGGTGATATAATAGACCAGTACACGTAAAATCCTTGCACCGTTGAGAAACGGTGCCATATAGTCCATAGGGAGGTGAAAGCTATGACGAATTATGAAGTAATGTTCATCCTCGATCCGACACTCAGTGAAGAGGAAAAGAAGGCTGCAATCGAGAAGGTTCAGGGCGTTATCTCTGAGCACGGTGAACTGGGAGACACTGATGTCTGGGGACTCAGAAAGCTGGCATACCCGATTCAGAAGAAGAATGAGGGATACTATGTAGTCACAGAGTTCAAGGCAGATACAGAATTTCCTAAGGAGCTCGACAGAAGAATTAAGATCTCTGACAAGATTATCAGACATATGATCGTAAATAAGGACGCAAAATAGTCTTTAAAGATCAGATGAAAGGGTGCGAACATGAATAGTGTTGTACTGATCGGGAGATTAACGAAAGATCCGCAGGTCCGTTACACATCCGGAAGTCAGATGGCAGTTGCAAGCTTCACGCTTGCGATTGACCGTCCGGTGAGAAACGGCGGAGAACGTCAGGCGGATTTTCCTAGGATCGTTGTATTTGGAAGACAGGCAGAGACCTGCGAGAAATATCTGGCCAAGGGCAGACTCGTAGCAGTCAGCGGACGCATTCAGACGGGCAGCTATCAGAATCAGAAGGGCGACACCGTCTATACAACAGATGTTGTGGCAAACCGTGTAGAATTCCTTGAGTGGGGCGACCGCCAAGGAAGCGGCTCAGGTCAGAATTACCGTCAGGGCGGAAATGACGGATATTCCGGCGGTTATAACAACGGCGGATATCAGAATCAGAACGCGGGCGGTTACGGCAATGGCGGATACGGACAGGGCCAGCAGGCTCCTTCATATTCTGCTCCGCAGCAGAGTCAGTCTGCACCGCAGGCACAGAATCAGCCGGCTCAGAATGACCAGGCAGATGATATGCCAGATTCCTTTGAAGCGATCGATGAAGACGTTCCATTCTAATGGAAAGGGGATAGAATATCATGGCTATGGATAACAGACGCCGCGGTGGCATGAGAAGAAAGAAAGTATGCCAGTTCTGCGCAGATAAATCAGAAGTTATCGATTACAAGGACGTTGAGAAGCTGAAGAAGTTTGTTACTGAGAGAGGTAAGATTCTTCCGAAGAGAATCACAGGAACTTGTGCTAAGCACCAGAGAGAGCTGACTACAGCGATCAAGAGAGCAAGAATCGTTGCTCTTCTGCCATACGTTGCAGACTAATTACTCGAATCTGGATGATTAGGCAGCTGACATGTGTTTCATGCAGCTGACGTTATAGAAAAGAATATGACCACGCTGGCGACACAGTTCAGCTGCGCGCAAGACGTGACACGGATAACCGCACAGGGGGATGCAGAGGAATTTCCAATGCATCGGCTGTGCGGTTTTTTCGTGCGCGGAATTAATCGTGCGGAGCGGGTCAGGATGGGCATTCCATTCGCCGGGAACCGCTTTATTGCGGATCACAGACGCAGAAGGCGGCGTAGAGGGGAACAGAGTACAGATTGTCCGACCAGCCGAAGTTTAATTCTGAGAAGCGGATGCTGTATGCCGGATGGTATTTTTCTCTGTAATTCTTCAGGCTCGTCGATCGTTTATGGCGTCCGGACTTTATCTCGATCGGAATGATGTTCTGACCGTCGTCATAGATCAGATCGATTTCCATGACATGAAGAGAAAATGGGGAAAAGATGAAATGATTCATGAAAATAACGTGAAAAAGATGAAATACTTCTTGTTTTTCGTGTATAAAAGCTGAAGCATTTCATAAAAACCATGCTTTCCCAATGCTGGCAAGGATAAAGGCTATTAACCTGTATCTTTATCAGGCAAGAAAAAACCGCAAAGCCGGTCGATCCCGGCTCCGCGGTCTGCAGAACATGATATTCTGTTGTATTACTTGGAAGCGCTTGTCTCTTCCTTCAGCACCTTGATGGTGACGGCGCTTCCTGCCTTTAATTTACTTCCGGCAGTAGTCTGCTCATAAACCTGTCCGAAGGAGGCGTCGCCGAAGCGATCGGCGTTCTTCTTCAGTTCATCGGCTGTCAGTGTTGTGTACTCGGTCTGGACGGTGAATCCGGCCTTTTCCAGAGTTTCCTTTGCTTCTGCTTCGGTCTTTCCCTTGACGTCCGGAACTTCTTTCATCGTCTCAGCAGTAATGGTTACCGATGCCTTTGCGACAACTTTCTTATCTGCCGTGCTGGTCAGGGCATAGCTTACCGTGTAGTTTCCGTCCTTGGAGAAGACGTAAGCCTCTGCCTTGCTGTAGGACATGGTTGAGGTCTTTCCGCTCGGATCTTTGATGGTTACCTGGATCGCGGATGTGCGGTCAGTGGATCCCTGCTTTCCGGTTACTCCGGATACGGCATTGCTGCTTCCTGTTTCTACAGTGCGGTCAGCTGCTCCGCTGATGGACGGTTTGCTCTGTGCTGCCTTGACAACGAATTTGAAGCTGGCTGTCTTGGATCTTCCCCATGGATCCTTAATGTAGTAGGTAACGACGTATGTTCCTGCGTTATCTGTGGAGAAGGAAGATGTGCTGATCTTCTTATATGCAGAAGATCCGGCTGCTTTCATCTGCAGTTTTGCGACCTTCAGATATTTGGTCAGGTCCATAAAGGAATTCGGGTCTTTCGCTGTAACGCCGCTCTTCAGGTTGTAGGAAGCGCCCTGTGCGACAGCAGAGGCCTTCTTTACCTTGATTACCGGCTTCGGCATCAGATGGCGGAGCGGATTTCCCTTGGCCGGATCGGTCGGATCCCAGCTTCTTGTGGCATTTCCCGGGACCTTGATCGCCTTCGGCTTTCCGAGCGGGCCGGCCTTGCTGCTGGAGTAGATGGTTACCTTGGTTCCTGCAGGACAGTTGTCGTACATCCACTTTGCGTCCGCAGTGGAAACGCGGATGCAGCCGTGAGAGGCCTTCTTTCCGAGCTTGTTGAACTCTGCGCGGGCTGGGCATTATGCTTCGGCGCGTAATACCAGACGCTGTGAATGAAGATTCCGCCGTACAGATGGGCGGTGTACTGTCCATAGTCAAAGAAACTTCCGTCCAGGGACATGGTCAGCCAGCGTTTCTTGGAGGATGTGCGCCAGGTTCCGTTATAGGTTGTGGTTTCCGGAGTTGTATTTACACCGGTTGAACACAGCATGGCGCGGACAGGCTTCCATTTTCCGCCCGTTCTCTTATAGGCGGTGATGACATTACGCTTCTGATTGACCTTCAGCCAGTATTTTCCGGAGGAAGCGGCGGATGCCGGCTCCAGGTACGCTGCGAACAGCGTGATGATCATGGCGAGAGCCAGTACAAGCGTAATGGTACGATTGTATGTTTTCTTCATGATAATTGCTCCTTGTACATTTGAATTTTATCGTGCTCCGCAAGATCCGCCGGTCTTCTGCTGCCCGATGCGGCAGGGTGGACAAAATTTTCCTTACCGGTGGGGAACACAAGTTCATTATAGCCCCGGAACGCCAGAATAACTACTGAATAAAAATTAAGAAAAAGAGGCCGCGGAAATGCGGCCCCCCCTGAATGTGTGTCAATTCCTGTGCAGTGCCTATTTTACGTAGACTTTCGGCAGTCTCTGGCCGAATGCGCAGGTGATTTCGTAGTTGATCGTGCCTGTTGCGTCTGCGATGTCGTCTGCAGTGATCTCATTCTTTCCGTCACTTCCCATGACGATGACTTCATCGCCGACCTTGACATCTGGAACGTCGGTGACATCAACCATGAACTGGTCCATGCATATATTTCCGGCGATCGGGCAGATGTGGCCGTCGATCAGGACCTTGCCGACCGGGGAGTACGGACGCGGATAGCCGTCTGCGTATCCGATGCCGACTGTTGCGATCTTGGCAGGAGCCTTGGAGATGTATTTTCTGCCGTAGCCGACGGAGAAGTCTGCCGGAACGTCCTTCAGATGGACGATATTGGCCTTGACGGACATAACCGGCTTGATGGACAGGTCTTTCGGGTCTACATCGTGGGACGGATACAGTCCGTAGAGAATGATGCCGGCCCTGCACTTATCGAAGTAAACCTCCGGCATTCTCATGATTGCCGCGCTGTTTGCGAGGGTGCGCTTAGGGATCTTTACGCCGGCCTTGCTGACTTCCTCATAGAAGTGATTGTAATGTGCTTCCTGGCCGTGTGCATAGTCCAGATCCTTTGCGTCTGCTGTGGAGAAGTGGGAAATCATTCCCTTAATCTTGAAGTTGGAGAGTTTTTCGACTTCCTTCAGCTCTTCCGCAGCGTGGTCGGTGTCATTCCACTGGTAGCCGATTCTGCCCATTCCGGTGTCTACGGCGATCAGGGCTTCTACGGTCTTGCCGGCAGCCTTTGCCGCCGCATCGATTGCCTTTGCGTTCTCAAGAGAGCAGAAAACCGGAGTAATGTCGTATTTTACCAGAGCGTCTGCATACATGTCCGGAGTCAGTCCCAGGCAGATGATTTCGCCTTCGATTCCGGCATTTCTCAGTGTTGCGCCCTCTGCAAGCGTAGCGACAGCGAAGGTGTCGACGCCGTTTTCGATCAGGACGTGCGCGGTTTCCACGCTGCCGTGACCGTAAGCGTCCGCCTTGATGACGCCGACCATCTTTGCATTCGGTCCGATCTTCTTCTGGATGCTCTTGATGTTGTAATCCAGGTTAGAAAGGTTAATTTCTACCCATGCAGGACGTAATGCTTCCTTATACATTTGTTCTACCTCCTTTAATACCTTCTTCATATTATTAAACATGTTGGGAATACGCTGAGTATTCAGTCATGCTTGTATACAAGAGAAGAGCAGCGGAATTCTTCTCCGTTTCAGCGTGAATTCACACTGCTCTTTTCAGACAAAATTCAGTTAGATAAGAGGTTTGCGCTGGATAATGTCCTCACGAGCCGGTCCGTTGGAAACCATCGTGATCGGGAATCCGATCTGACGCTCGATCTCATTGACGTAATCCTGTGCCTCCTGCGGCAGATCCTCAAACTTGCGGATGCCTGTGATGTCGCACTTCCAGCCCGGCATCTTCTTATAAATAGCCTTGCATCTGGAGAGGTCTGTTACATTAGGGAAGTCCTGGATTTCCTTTCCGTCCATCTCATATCCGACACAGAGTGGAATTTCATCCAGATATCCCAGTGGGTCCAGAACGGTCAGGGCAACCTCAGTAGCGCCCTGCAGAGTGCATCCGTAGCGGGAAGCAACACAGTCATACCAGCCGACTCTTCTCGGACGTCCGGTTGTAGCACCGTACTCTCCGCCGTCTCCGCCGCGCTTGCGCAGATCTTCCGCCTCATCTCCGTGGAGCTCAGTGACAAAGTCTCCGCCGCCTACGGAAGAAGAGTATGCCTTGGTTACCGCAACGATATCCTTGATCTCATATGGCGGAACTCCGGCACCTGCGGCTGCATATCCGGCGATAGTATTGGAGGAGGTCGTCATCGGATAAATTCCGTGGTCGATATCCTTCATTGTTCCCAGCTGACCCTCAACCAGGATCGTCTTTCCTTCTTTCAGTGCCTTATGCAGGAAAGCGGAAGTGTGTCCGACGTAAGGACGGATCATCTCTCTGTATTCGCAGATGGTCTTATACAGCTCATCCGGATCCAGCTCCGGCTTATGATAAAGATATTTAATCAGTGTGTTCTTGATGGTGCAGACGTTGTTAATGCGCTCTTTCAGCTTGTCATCCGGCATGAACAGCTCGTTGATCTGGAAACCGATCTTGGCATACTTATCGGAGTAGCATGGAGCGATTCCAGACTTGGTGGAACCGAATGCCTTTCCGGCCAGACGCTCTTCCTCGTATCCGTCCAGCAGAATGTGGTACGGCATAACGACCTGAGCACGGTCAGAAACCATCAGATGCGGCTTCGGAACTCCGTGAGAAGTCAGATCGTCGATTTCCTTCATCAGTCTCGGAATGTCGAGTGCAACACCGTTTCCGAGTACACAGGTGCAGTGATCATAGAATGCGCCGGATGGAATCATATGCAGAGAGAATTTACCATAAGAATTCTTGATGGTGTGTCCTGCGTTAGCTCCTCCCTGGAAACGGACGACGACGTCAGCATTTTCTGCCAGCATGTCTGTGATCTTGCCTTTTCCTTCGTCTCCCCAGTTTGCGCCTACGATTGCTTTTACCATAGTTGATATTCCTCCTATCCTACGATTAAACGTTGATTTCAGCCTTGCGTCCGAGGACGGACTCGTGTGCTGAAAGAATAGGCTTTATGACCCCGTTAAGAAACTCGGTTGTCTGCTCTGGTGCGCGTCCAACATAGTTTTCTGGCTTCAAAACCTTCTGTAAAGCCTCTTTGTTTGTATTAAAGAGAGGGTCTGCAGCGATCAGATCGAGCAGATTGTTCGGTTTGCCCTCAACTTTAACGGTTTTCGATGCCTGCATGGACAGTTCACGGATGCGCTCATGAAGCTCCTGGCGGTCTCCGCCGGCTTTTACCGCATCCATCATGATGTTCTCCGTTGCCATGAACGGAAGCTCTGCCATGAGGTGTGATTCGATGACCTTCGGATAAACCACCAGGCCATCAGAAATATTGATGTATAACTCAAGAATCGCGTTGGTCGCGAGGAAGGCCTCGGACACACTAATTCTCTTATTAGCAGAATCATCGAGTGTACGCTCAAACCACTGTGTCGCAGCAGTAATCTGCGGGTTCATCGCGTCACTCATGACATAGTTGGCCAGCGATGCCATTCTCTCGGAACGCATCGGATTGCGCTTATATGCCATTGCGGAAGAACCGATCTGATGCTTTTCAAACGGTTCTTCAACTTCCTTCATATGCTGAAGGAGACGGATGTCGTTGGAGAACTTATGCGCGGACTGCGCGATTCCTGCCAGGACATTCAGTACACGGCTGTCTACCTTGCGGGAATAAGTTTGTCCGGAAACCGGGTAAACCTGAGAGAATCCCATCTTCTCCGCGATCTTCATATCCAGCTGGCGGCATTTCTCATGATCTCCGTTGAACAGTTCCAGGAAGGAAGCCTGTGTTCCGGTCGTTCCCTTGCAGCCCAGAAGCTTCAGAGAATCCAGAACGTAGTTCAGATCCTCAAGGTCCATAACCAGATCCTGCAGCCAGAGGGTGGCACGCTTTCCGACAGTTGTCGGCTGAGCTGGCTGATAATGCGTGAATGCCAGCGTCGGCTGATTCTTATACTCGTCTGCGAATACAGCCAGGCGGTCCATCGCGTTCAGCAGCTGAATGCGGATCAGTTTCAGCGCCTCCGACATGATAATAATGTCGGTGTTATCTCCGACGTAGCAGGACGTCGCACCGAGGTGAATGATCGGCTTGGCATGCGGGCACTGCTTTCCGTAAGCGTATACATGAGACATTACATCGTGACGGACCTCTTTCTCTCTGGCCTCAGCCACTTCATAATTGATATCGTCCTTATGCGCTTTCAGTTCATCGATCTGTTCCTGTGTGATATCCAGACCCAGTTCCTTTTCCGATTCCGCAAGCGCGATCCAGAGACGTCTCCATGTCTTGAATTTCATCTCCGGCGAGAAGAGATACTTCATTTCTTTGCTTGCGTATCTCGTCGATAAAGGGCTGGTGTAGCTGGTTCTGTCTGCCATGTCCATTCCTCCGTTTCAGGTGCGGCGGCAAAAAATAACTGTTCAAGGCCGCTGCCGTCTTGTCGTTCTCGAACAATCTGAATTATATCATCTGAACGTGTAATCTTCAACACCGACACGAAAGGGTTACAGTAAAATTGTGCGATTACATAATATGTGTCTGTCCTGCATAAACATTGAAAATACAACATTCATGCAAGCGCATACTACAGAGACAGCCTGCTGGTGTTCGTCCAGATGCCCATTTTTTCTGCGTCTTTAATCAGTTCATCCCGGAAGTCCGGATGGGCAATGTTAATCAGTGCTTCCGCGCGTTTCCAGGTGGATTTTCCCTTCAGTTCAGCAGCTCCGTATTCGGTAACGACGTAATGGACGGCGGCACGCGGTGTGGTGACGATGGAACCCAGCGGGAGCGCCGGTTTGATCAGGCTTTCCACACTGCCGTCTTTCTTTTGTCTGGTGGAATGCAGGCAGATGAAGCTCTTTCCGCCGCGGGAGCCATAGGCGCCCTGGACAAAATCCAGCTGGCCGCCGGTGCCGCTGATGTGCTGGAATCCGGCAGACTCTGCGTTCACCTGACCGAAGAGGTCCAGGTCGATGGCACCGTTGACGGAGATCATCTTATCGATGCTGCTGATGACGTGGACATCGTTGACATAGCTGACCGGCGCCGCGCAGCACTTCTGGTTGTGGTCCAGGAAATCATACAGCCGCTTCGTTCCACCGGCAAAGGCGTAGACGATCTTTCCCGGGATGGAGGAGTGGCTGCTGGTCAGTTTTCCGGCCTCGTACAGATCTACATATGCGTCGGTGAGCATTTCTGTGTGGGCGCCCAGATCGGTGCGGTCGGATTCACAGAGCATCTGGCCGATCATGTTCGGCAGGGCGCCGATGCCCAGCTGCAGGGTGCTGCCGCTTTCAATCAGATCCACGACCGTTTCCGCGATTTTCCGGTCCTTATCGTCGGCAGGACGGGAAGTGATCTCCGGAATATCCGGATTATTTCCCTCTACAACCGCATCGACATCACAGAGATTCAGCTCCGTCTGCATGCCGTGTACGAACGGTATTTTACTGTTGGTCTCTACGATGACTTTTTTCGCGCCTTTCAGGTATCCGCGGATGTCTGTCAGGGCAGGGCCGATGTTGAAATTTCCCCATTTATCCATCGGCGTGGTCTGGATGATCAGCACATCTGCCGGTGCTTCTTCTGCCCAGTATTTCGGGCTTTCTCGGAAGAAAATCGGGGTGAACCAGCAGCGCCCGTTCTTGCTGTGTTTCCTGTCCAGTCCGCTGAAGTGGCCGCAGGTAAATTTTATCTGGTCATTATTTTCGGCTGCCTGATAAACTGCTGGTTCATGCATAGACAGCGTATTTACCAGTTCGATATTCTTCAGGTCTCCGTTTTTCAGGCGTTCTGCCAGAGCCTCATCCACAGCGTAGGGAGCCGTGTAGCCAAAGCCGTAGCTTATGCGGTCCCCGTCATGCACAAGTTCCGCCGCCTGCTGCGGAGACATCTTCTTTTCCTCATATTTTGATGGAAGGTCTGCGAGTTTATACATAAATATACACTCCTTCATATATGTAGTTGATTGAATTTAGATTGTTGATTATTGATTGATGATTATTACTATTATACAGCATAATCGCGGCCATTAGAGCAGACTACAGGTTTTCTGTGCTGTATACTGTGAACTTCCAGTAAAGAATCCCCCTTTTATGTTGTTCCTTACAGGAACAACTGATAACATCACTAGAGAGTGTGACGTGTAATATCGCTGGTTGAATCGTTTTCTTGCAGAAGCCAGTCTGCTGCATCGATGATGTTGATTCCTTCGTATTGATACGAAGGCTGGTGTGTTCTGGCTATGATCATACGAGGATATGCGTCCTTGATTTGCAGTAATGGGTCAACTTCACGTTTGAAAGTTTTTTCCTCAGATATATCATAGGCTGCTTGGATGTAAATTTTTTCCCCTTGATTAATAGCGACAAAGTCAATTTCCTTTTTGTATAAAACACCAACGTAAACTTCGTATCCGCGTCGCAGGAGTTGATAGTGATTCCATTGATAATGCCGTGAAGTTCTTTAATCTCTAGCGCAGACAAAATTCACACGGCAAGGGAAGTCCCCTGAAATGGCTGTGCCCGGGCCATATGCCGGGGCAGGCGGGAAAGTTGAACATGCACAGAGTATCAAAGATAAAGATGCTGAAGAATATAAAGCTAAATTAGAAAAACCACAAGGCTGCAGTCCGGAGAAGTGATGAAATCCGGTCTGCAGCCTTGAATGGTTATGTATGGTAATATGTTAGTCCGATTGCGGATTCAGTTAGCGCATGTCTTTCAGGAAAGCGACGTATGCGAGCAGAGCTTCATAAACATCGATCTTGCTGACGACTTCATTCGGTGCGTGCATGCCGAGAACGGCAACTCCGCTGTCGATGACATCCATGCCATAGTTGGCCATGATGTAAGCGATGGTTCCGCCGCCGCCGGCATCGACTTTGCCGAGCTCTGCGGTCTGGAAGTATACGTTGTTGTCATCAAATACTTTGCGGACTTTTCCGATGAACTCTGCGTTTGCATCGTTGGAGCCGCTCTTTCCTCTGACACCGGTGTACTTATTCAATACGATTCCCTTTCCCAGGTAAGCGCAGTTGTCTGTGTCCATTACGTCCGGGAAGAGAGGATCGAATCCTGCACTGACATCGGAGGACAGCATGGTGGAGTTTCTCAGTGTGCGGCCGACTGCGGTCATGTGATTTACGCCGAGGGCTTCCAGAACTTCACCGACAGTCTCCTCAAAGAAGCGGGACTGCATTCCTGTAGCGCCCATGCTTCCGATCTCTTCCTTATCGACGAGCAGGCAGATGCAGGTACGCTCTATGGACTCCGGCAGCTCCAGCATTGCGCGGTAGGACGGGAATCCGCAGACGCGGTCGTCATGGCCGTAGCTTAAGATCATGCTGCGGTCCAGTCCCATGTCTCTTGCTTTTCCTGCCGGTACAACTTCGATTTCTGCGGAGAGGAAGTCTTCTTCTTCGATTCCGTAAGTCTCCTTCAGGAGTTTCAGGAACATGTCCTTTACAGATGGCTTGTCGTCTTCTTTTTCACCCTTCAGCGGCTGGCTTCCAACCAGTACGTCCAGCTTTTCGCCTTCAACGACTTCTCCGGCTTTCTTTTCCATCTGCTTTGCAGCGAGGTGGATCAGCAGGTCCATAACGCCGAACACAGGCTCGTCGTCCTTCTCGCCGATGCTGATCTTTACAACGCTTCCGTCTTTCTTTGCGACAACGCCGTGCAGGGCGAGCGGACGGTTGACCCACTGATATTTCTTGATTCCGCCGTAGTAATGTGTATTCAGGAGGCAGAAACCGCCTTCCTCATAAACCGGGTTCTGCTTCAGGTCCAGACGCGGAGAGTCAATGTGTGCGCCCAGGATGTTGGCGCCGTTCTCCAGAGGGTCTGTTCCGATCTGGAACATCACCAGGCTCTTTCCTCTGTTGCTGCGGTAAACGCGGTCTCCGGCCTTGAGGCTTCCGCCGTTTCTAATGATCTCTTCCAGATCCTTGTATCCGGCCTTTTTAATCTCCCCGATGGCGTAGTCGTTGCACTCGCGCTCAGTTTTGCAGCAGCTCAGGAATGTTTTGTATTCTTCGCTGAATGCATTGATCTTCTTCAAATCATTTTCGTCATATTTTTCCCACGCGTATTTACGCTCCATGACTGTGTTTCCTCCTTACCTTACTTCTTCTTCCTTGTAACATATTAATTGCAGCATCAGCTGTGTCGGCCAGCGGACGCTGCGGTTAATCTTTGACTTATGTGTCTATTATAACGAATATATGTCTGGTATGTGTGAATGAAACTCTATATTACGCAATGAATTTTCTGTATAACAGCCCTCGTTTTCACGCGGCACTGCAGTGCCGTGTGCCTTTTCGGGACAGTGGTATTTCTTTTCCGTCTTTCCGAAAACAATATCTGTGCGGCGGGCGGAATGGATGACCGCTCCGCCGCTTCATATGCCTTGCAGGCACGGGGGCAGTGTTATGTGAGGCGCGCATGTCTGTTTCCATGCGTACCGCTTTCAAGGTTATGCGGCATTGTCGCTGTTATCTTTTGCCGGAATCTGGTGATTCTTTACCTTCTTCTCATAGCGGCCGTACATCAGCAGCGCTGCAGCGGAGAAGATCAGAGGTCCTGCGAATGTCCAGACTGTGGTCATAAAGTCGCCCTCAATGGCCGGCTGGATGATTGCGAAGACATTGGCAAAAATCAGCATGGCGGATACCAGGAAGGCGAAGAACATGGTGGATCCGTGAGACTTGTACATGACAAATGGACGGTCCAGGTTCTGCAGTTTCTTGAATGCCGGGAAGGCAGCGGCGATGAAAATGTACGGAACGGTCATTCCTACATTTACCATATCCGTCAGAATGACGAAGAACTTGGCCATGGCGTTTCCGCCGAAAGATACGCCGAAAATCATGATACATACGACGATGCACTGGATCTTCATCGCGTTGACTGGCATTCCGTCATAGTCTCTTGTAACTCCCATTTTGCCCGGCCAGAGCTCTGCCGGTGTTCCGTCGATAATCTGCTTCAGCGGGGAGTAGCTCAGTGTGAAGAACGCGCCCAGCAGGGAAAGCAGCATGATCAGTCCGTAAATTCTCGCGAAGTTGTGGCCCATAGCGGCAGCGGTTGATGCGGAAACGCCGATGGTCTCACCGAACATCTTTCCAAAGTTGCCCATGATGACATAGGAAACGTTGCCCAGATGAACGCCGTTAGTACCCATGACTTCCTTATAGTTGGTGAAGGATCCGACGAGCAGGATCAGAACGGAGTAGCCGACGACTACGACGACTGCCGCGATCATAACGCCCTTCGGGAAAGTCTTCTTCGGGTTTTCTGTCTTGTCAACCAGTCCTCCGACGGCTTCCAGTCCGCCGTATGCGAACAGGGCATAAACGATGAAGGACAGGATCATGATCGGATTGCCGGCGTAGGCCGCGTTCAGGGAAGTTCCCAGAGAATGCATGCCCTCAAACGGCTGTGCGAAATGTCCGTGGTTGGCAATGATCATGAAGAATCCGCCGACAAGAACGACGATATTGATGACGATGACGGCAATTCCGCCTACATTGGTAACTTTCTGGATGTTATTCAGTCCCTTGCTGGCGACAGCGGTGATAAATATCATAAAGATAATTCCCAGAATTCCCAGAAGACGCGGGCCGGACAGCCAGTTCATGCCGAACAGCTTCCATGTAGCGGATGTGTCTTTTCCAAATAATGCGTTGGAAACCGGAACCCAGATGCCGGAGCAGATGTTTACCATCCAGAGTACGTAGGAGGTGTACCACATAAATGTTGCAACAAATGCGTACTTCGGACCTACGGATTTCTCCATCCAGGAGTAAATTCCTCCGGTTTCGTTCTTAAATGCGGAACCATATTCAGCGACCATGAATGCATATGGTACGAAGAATGTGATTCCCGCGAGGATGAACCACGGAATCGCGGCATATCCCATCAGATAAAACGATCTCGGGATGTTGTTGAAGCCGTAGACTGATGTAAAAATCATCAGAATCAGGGCTCCGAGTCCCAGTTTCTTTTCCTGTTTTTCCATATAAACCTCTCCTTTTTCAGTTTCCTTCATGAAAACTTCTATATGTTCGGTCAGTACGTAATTGCTGTCTGTTGTGAATATACGGATTATCCGACATATTAATTCATATATTCAGACTGAATCTGGTTCCGGCCGAGTTGGGTATTTTTACCCCACTCTATTTTCATGATCGTAAATGCATCTTCACTATTGTGAAAATTGCGATTGAATTGAGTGGGAACTTTCAGACAGATTGGAGCATAAGTGCTATGCTTCGATGATTATACAGTCCATACACGAGTATGTGCATAATCTTTTTTCTGACGGTCGACTGTGATTATACCAAATCTGGCAGCATTGTTGCTATGAAAATCAAAAGTTTTTTACATAATCAAAATCATTTAATGATATTTAATAAAGATTTGTTTTGAATAACAAAAATAATCATTGTATTATTATAAGTACAATATAACTTTCGTAAGATGAAGCGATGAAGCGGCGGGAGTCCTGCCGTGATATGGTAGAAGAATACCGCTGACAGCTGCTGTGCCACCGAAAATATGCAGAAATAGTGCATAAACTTCTCGTGCAGCCGTGGAGCGTATCTATTTTTATGACATAAAAAACAGCAGCGGGAAATAAAAGCCCGCTGCTTTATGGTAATTTATTGGTTTACTGCGATAAACTGTGAATGCAATAAAGCGAAATTAAATTCGCTTTAATTGTCAGAAAACGTACTTTATTACAGTTCATCGATATGATCTTCCGTGAAAATGATGTCCTTATTGACAGTCGTATAGAACAGCTGCTTCACTTCTTTATAGCTCTTCACGCCGAGCCCCATGATCCACATCAGTTTGGTAATCGCGGCTTCCAGAGTCATGTCGTAAGCCTCGATCAGGTTGAAATCATGCTTTACCTTTGCCCCCACCTTATAAACGGTCATATTGGAACCCTCATTGACAACCTGCGTTGCCATGACGACGATTTTTCCCTGATTCTGCACGTATTCATCCATGATTTTATAGAACATATCCCGCAGAGAGGCCGGAATTCCGCCGACTCCGAAGCTTTCGATCACGATGCAGTCGTAATGCTCGAACAGATATGGAAGAATATCCGGATTCATTCCCGGAATCAGTTTCAGCAGGAAAATGCTTTCACCAAGCTCATGATAAAATTTCACCGGTCTGCTCGACAGCTCTTCCGGCATATATCGGATTACGCGCCGGTCCTGGATGATCGCCGGGCAGGGGAAATTGATGCTCGTAAAGGCGTTATAACTCTTGGCCCGTTCCTTCTTTGCCCTCGTCCCGATAATGACCTTTCCGTCAAAAACAATGCTGACGCCGTGAGAACGGTAGTCCGCCGCATAGATGAAGCTGTCCAGTAAATTGGTCTTCGCATCCGTAATATCGTTGCTGATCGGTTTCTGCGCACCGGTAATGACGATCGGCTTCCTGGAATTCTGAATCAGATAGGAGAGAGCCGCCGCCGTATACGCCATCGTGTCCGTTCCGTGGCCGATGACAAACCCGTCGTAATCATCATAATTTTCCTCTACGGTCCTGGCCATGAGTTTCCAGTATTCCGGCGTGACATCCGTACTGTCGATCGAGCAGATCTGCTTGCAGTCAACGTCACAGACATCTGCAATCTGCGGAACATAGTCCAGAAGCTCTTCCGCCGTCAGCCCCGGTGTCAGTCCGTATTCCGTTTTCTTCGAGGCAATCGTGCCGCCCGTTCCAATCATCAGAATTCTTTTCATTTTGGTCCCTCTCATGTATTTCACACTCCATCTGCTGATTGCTCAGCACTCATCATCATATCATATTTTCTGCAGGGACAAAGGCCAGACGCGCAAGAATACAAGGAGTTTGTTGAAATGCGTACGTATTTTGGGACATCTGTCAAACATGGGTAAATTTATGATGTTAAGCAGTACAAATTGAAAGCGGTAAATCCGGCTGTCATGTCTTCCTGCGCTTTCTCCGTGCTGACGAATTGTGTAAAAAATCCGGGATTGAAGGGGGGAGACCTCCCCGGGAACCGGCGGCAGAAGTTCGAAGAGGCGGGCCTTCTAAAATCCCTGCTCTTTATAGAGATTATGAATAGGATTTATCTCTTCTGTCTTGCTATAATTGATTGTAGAATGCTACTAGACTTGGTCTATCAGAGGCGCAGGGCGGCCGCAGATGCCGTCCTGTTTCCTTGCGGATTATTTTTTGTCGGAAAAGAAGGAGGAAGACATGGATACATATTTCAACCCGGAAGACCTGGAGCAGTTTGGAAATCTCGGTGAGGATACGCCGGAACTCTGGAATAAATTTATGGAATATTATGGCGCGTCCATGGCGGACGGTGCGCTGACGGCCAAGGAGAAGGCGCTGATCGCCTATGGTGTTGCGCTGGCTCTGCAGTGCCCGTACTGCATCGATTCTTACACACAGGCTCTTCTGCAGATGGGTGTCAGCAGAGACGCGATTTTCGAGGCTTCTCATGTTACTGCGGCAATGCGTGCAGGCACAACGCTGGCGCACAGCCTGATCATGAAGAATATTGTAAACAAGCTTGAGTTTTAATCCGCGTCACAACGAAGAATTCAGGACAAGTTTTTGATGAATACATGCCGCGGGCCGGATTCCGGTTCTGCGGCTTTCCCGTATGAAGTAAACAGGAGAATAATGGCATGAAAAAAGACGGAAAAGAGTATTTAGATGAGATGAAGGACTTTCCTGCGTTTTCTGAGCAGGAAGCCTGTCAGAAATACTGCGAGACTCTGGATCACCTTGATATTATGCAGATCAATGTAGGAAAGAAATGCAATCTGCACTGTAAACACTGTCATGTTCAGGCAGGACCAGACCGCACGGAGCTGATGGATAAGGAAACGATGGACGCCTGCATTGCGGTCTTCAAGAATAATGGCTTCAAAACGATCGATATCACGGGCGGCGCTCCGGAGATGAATCCGAATACGCCGTATCTGATTGAAAAGGCGACAGAAGCAGGTGCACATGTCATCGTCCGCTCCAATCTGGTTATTCTGGAGGAGCCGGAGTACGCGGAGTATCTGGATATATATAAGAAGTACAGGGTTGAGCTGTTTGCTTCTCTTCCGTCTTATGCGAAGAGAGACGCAGACCGTCAGCGCGGTGCGGGGACCTTCGATGCCGTCATTGATATGATTAAGAAGCTGAACGCAGAAGGCTACGGCGTGGAAGATGGCCTTACACTGAACCTGGTTTACAACCCGGGCGGAGCTTTCCTTCCGCCGGACCAGGCTGCGCTGGGAGCAGAGTATGCGCAGAAGCTCGGAAGCGAGTTTGGAATTAAATTCAACGACCTGTTTGCCATCACGAATAATCCGATCGGACGTTTCGGCGATTTCCTGAAGAGAAGCGGAAATTATCCGGGATACATGAAACGCCTGATCAACGCCTTTAATCCTGCTGCAGCAGAAAACATGATGTGCCGCAATCAGATTTCTGTTGATGACGATGGCACCGTCTATGACTGCGACTTCAATCTGGCCCTTGGACTTCCGGCAAACGTTCCGGGAAATATCAGAGATCTGACCGATACGAAGCTGCAGAAGAGAAAAATCGTGTTTGCCAACCACTGCTACGCATGCACGGCAGGCGCAGGCTCCAGCTGCGGCGGAACGACGACGGAGGAATAAAACGGTAACAAAGAAAACAAAATAATTTCTTATGATGACGGAGGCCGCTGCAGGATGAAAACGATTACCTGCACCGGCCTTTTATTGTCTGCCCGTTAGACGACAACAAGGTTCCCGGGCACCCACCCGACGCTTTGATATGCTCCCCGTCAAGAAGACAGTGAAAAAATATAATATTTTTGACCAGTGACCGTC
>CAJMLL010000012.1 GCA_905214225.1 uncultured bacterium
ATAGTATTTAATATCTCATTCATATTATAACAAAAATGAAAGGATAGACGAGCAGAATAGTAAAAACATCCCCAAAAGAAACATTTTCTTTCCGTCTGTCTTTCTCGCGGCACAAAGTATACAGGATACTGCCGTGTGCCGGCACAGATGCATACACAGCCGTCATCCGTCTTCCTGTGCCACGTGCCGCAGATATTCTGCCTTCAGCGATAAAACGGTGATTTCCGGATTTCCCATTTCCTCCTGAAGTTCACTATTTCTGTGCCAGCATCTTCTTCAGGAACTGTCCCGTATAGGATTCTTTACACTCCGCAACGGTTTCCGGTGTTCCGGTTACGACGATGTTCCCGCCCCGGTCTCCGCCTTCTGGTCCCAGGTCAATGATCCAGTCTGCCTGCTTGATGACATCCAGATTATGCTCAATCACAACGACTGTATTTCCGCCGTCCGTCAGTTTCTGCAGGACCTGCAGCAGCTTGTCGACATCGGCAAAATGAAGACCCGTGGTCGGCTCATCCAGAATATACAGGGTTCTTCCTGTGCTCCGCTTGGAAAGTTCCGTCGCCAGTTTGATTCTCTGCGCTTCTCCTCCGGAAAGCTCGGTAGAAGGCTGTCCCAGTTTGACATAGTCCAGGCCGACCTGATGCAGGGTCTCCAGCTTGCGGTGAATAGACGGCAGGTTCTGGAAGAAGTCCAGAGCCTCCGCAACACTCATATTCAGCACATCATAGATGCTCTTCCCTTTATATTTCACTTCCAGAGTTTCCCTGTTATATCTCTTCCCATGGCAGACCTCACAAGGTACATAAACATCAGACAGAAAATGCATCTCAATCTTGATGATTCCGTCGCCCTTGCAGGCCTCACAGCGGCCGCCTTTTACATTAAAGCTGAAACGGCCCTTGTCAAAGCCCCGCATCTTGGCCTCCGGCAGGCTCGCAAACAGGTCGCGGATGCTGGTAAACATGCCCGTGTAGGTTGCCGGGTTGGAGCGCGGCGTCCTCCCGATCGGCGACTGGTCGATATTGATGACCTTGTCGATGTTCTCCAGGCCGAGAATTTCCTTATGCTTTCCCGGCACATCCTCACTCCGGTTGATGATATGGGAAGCTCCTTTGCAGAGGACTTCGTTCACCAGACTGGATTTCCCCGATCCGGACACACCGGTCACCACGATGAATTTACCCAGCGGAAATTCCACATCGATATTCTTCAGATTGTGTTCTTCTGCGCCTTTTACGATGATGGATTTTCCATTTCCTTCCCGGCGCACGGAAGGAACAGCAATCTTCCTCTTCCCGCTGAGATACTGACCGGTGATGGACTCCGGGCAGGCCTTGATATCCTCCACCGTACCCTGGGCAACAAGTTTTCCGCCGTAGATTCCCGCTCCCGGTCCGATATCCACGATGTGGTCCGCCGCATACATGGTGTCCTCATCATGCTCGACGACGATCAGGGTATTTCCCAGATCCGTCAGATGGCGCAGGGTCTTCAGCAGCTTGTCATTATCTCTCTGGTGAAGACCAATGCTCGGCTCATCCAGAATATACAGCACGCCCTGCAGTCCGGACCCGATCTGCGTAGCCAGACGGATACGCTGCGCTTCTCCGCCGGACAGCGTCGCGGCCGCACGGGAGAGGGTCAGATAATCCAGCCCCACATCCACCAGGAATTTCAAGCGGGCCCGGATCTCATGCAGAATCTGTTTTCCGATCATCTGATCCTTCTCACTCAGCTTAAGATTCTCCATGAATTTCAGGGAATCACGGACCGACATATCCGATACTTCCGCGATATTCTTTCCTCCAACAGTAACAGCAAGCACTTCCGGTTTCAGTCGCTTCCCCTTACAGTCCGGGCACTCCTTTACAACCATAAAGGGCTCCATGCGCGCACGCATGTTATCCGTCGCGTATTCTCTGTACCGCCGTTCCACATTGGTCAGCAGTCCCTCAAACGGATGGTCGAAGTTAACTTCCTTCCCTCTTCTGGTCACATGGGTGTATTTCAGATGCCGGTTTCCCGTTCCATACAGCAGTTCCTTTTTAAACTTCTGCGGCAGATCCTTATACGGCGTATGCAGATCCACCTGATGCTCCTGCGCCAGAATGTCGACAACTTCCCGGTAAAATCCCGAGAATTCCATCGACGCATAGATCCGGTTCAGCGCCCCGTCCGCGATGCTCTTCTCCGTGTAAATCATCTTGTCCGGATCGACTTTTTCCGTAAAACCCAGTCCGTTACAGGTCGGGCAGGCACCAAAGGGACTGTTGAAGGAGAACATTCTCGGCTCCAGTTCCTCAATGCTGGCACCGTGCTCCGGGCAGGCCAGTTTACTGGAAAAGGTCTGCTCCTTTTCAAAATCCCCGTCCTTGAAATAGACGACGGCAAGGCCCTCACCCTCGTGCATGGCCAGTTCCACCGCCTCAGAAATTCTTCCTTCCTGACCCGGCTTTACAATAATTCTGTCCACCACGATTTCAATCGTGTGGCGCTTCTGCTTCTCCAGATGAATTTCATCCTCGTCCAGCAGCAGAATCTGTCCGTCCACGCGGACCCTGGTGAATCCTTCTTTTCTGATCCGTTCCAGAATCTTCACATGCTCGCCCTTGCGGCCTCTGACCACCGGCGCCATGATCATCAGGCGCGTCCTCTCCGGATATCCCATAATGATATCCACGATCTGGTCCACACTCTGGCTGCTGATCTCTCTTCCGCAGACCGGACAGTGCGGAACACCGATTCTCGCGTACAGAAGACGCAGATAATCATTGATTTCCGTCACCGTTCCCACCGTGGAACGCGGATTCCGGCTCGTGGTCTTCTGGTCAATGGAAATCGCCGGAGACAGTCCCTCAATCGACTCCACATCCGGCTTGTCCATCTGCCCCAGAAACTGCCGCGCATAAGACGACAGACTCTCAATATATCTTCTCTGCCCCTCCGCATAGATCGTGTCGAAGGCCAGCGAGGATTTTCCCGATCCCGACAGTCCCGTCAGAACCACGAACTTATCCCTTGGGATCCGCACGCTCAGATGCTTCAGGTTGTTTACATTTGCATTCTTTATGATGATTTCATTCGGCATGTGCCGCACCCCTTCTTTTCCAACTTCAGCGTTACCGACATTGTACCATCACGAACATACGTTTTCAAGTCCGCTCTTTCTGTTCGCAGACAAAAATCACCCCGGCAGCCGGCCATCGCAAGGAGACACCAGGCAGCCCCCTTCCGGGGATCCCGGCAGCTATTCTCCCTGCGCCTTCAGTTTCAGGGCATACACGTCTTCTCTCCGCGCAGAAAGGAGCGGCAGCTGCTCCCGCACACGTTCTGTTTCTGTGATATCAATGTCCAGCACTCTGCTTTCCGGAACTTTATCCATTTCGCTGATAATGTCTCCCCAGGGAGAAACCACCAGACTGTGTCCCCAGGCGTGATAAGATGCGTCCGGGTTCAGAGACGGAGAAGTCCCGATGGTCCAGCATTGATTGTCGATGGCGCGGCTTCTGAACATCACATCCCAGTGAGCCGGCCCCGTCGTCTGATTAAAGGCCGCCGGCACCAGAATAAATCTGGCCCCCTGCAGCACCATCAGCCGGGCAAGCTCCGGAAAACGGAAATCAAAGCAGACGCAGATGTCCGCCCTTCCGAATTCCGTATCGAACACGGTGACCTCGTTTCCAGCCGAAAGGGTGTCCGACTCCCGGAATGTCTGTCCGCCTTCAACCTGAATGTCAAACAGATGCATCTTTCTGTGCCGCGCGATCTGCCGGCCTTTGCGGTCAAAAACAAATGCCGTGTTGTATACCTTTCCCTCTTCATCCACTTCCGGAATCGTACCCGGTGACAAGTACACCCCGTATCTTTCTGCCATTCCGGACAGTCTCTTCCACACCGGGCCTCTGGCAGGCTCTGCGTATTTCGGGAAATTCCCGGTTTCATACGGACAGTTGAACATTTCTCCCACCGTAATCAGGTCCGGTTTTCCTTCCTCATGGTCTTCACAGACACGTTCAATTTCCGCTTCCAGCTGGTCGAGATTCTTTTCTTTTTCTTCAAATACCGGAAGCTGAAGCTGTGCAATTTTCATCACTCTCTTGTCCTTTCCTTTTGCCGCACTGCATTACATATGGGAGCGGTACTCGAACATGATGTCTCTGAGTTCTGCGGCCCGCTCGAACTGAAGGTCCGCGGCGGCCTGCTGCATCTCTTTCTGCAGGTCCTTTACGTAGTCTTTCAGTTCCTTCTTCGTCATTTCCTCCGGCTTCTTCTTGCGGTCCGGTTCATCCGGCGCCTTGGTCGCCTCGATGACATCACGGATCCCCTTCGATACGCTCTTCGGCGTAATGTGATGTTCCTTGTTATATGCGCTCTGGATTTCCCGGCGCCGCTTCGTTTCGTCGATGGCGGTCTTCATGGCCGGGCTGATGGAGTCGGCGTACATGATGACGCGGCCGTGCACATTTCTGGCCGCGCGTCCGATGGTCTGGATCAGGGAAGTTTCTGTACGCAGGAAGCCCTCTTTATCGGCGTCCAGAATGGCCACCAGGGATACTTCCGGTACGTCCAGTCCCTCTCGCAGAAGGTTGATGCCCACCAGCACATCGAATTCGCCGAGCCGCAGATCTCTGATGATCCGCATACGCTCCAGCGCGTCGATGTCGGAATGCAGGTACTTGGCCTTAATCCCGGCGTTTTTCAGATAATCGGTAAGGTCTTCCGCCATTTTTTTGGTCAGGGTCGTGATGAAGGCGCGCTCTCCGGCTTGAATCGTCTTATTGATTTCTCCGATCAGATCGTCGATCTGCCCTTCCGTCTTATGCACTTCAATCGGCGGATCCAGAAGTCCTGTCGGACGGATGATCTGCTCGGCGCTGATGCCGTGGGATTTCTCACGCTCATACTGTGCAGGAGTTGCGCTGACGAACATAATCTGGTTCACCATGCTCTCAAACTCCTCAAATTTCAGCGGACGGTTATCCAGCGCAGAAGGAAGGCGGAATCCGTAATCTACCAGAGACTTTTTTCTGGAGAGGTTTCCGTTGTACATGGCATGAAGCTGCGGCAGCATGACGTGGGACTCATCCGTGATAATCAGATAGTCATCCGGGAAGTAGTCCAGCAGGGTATAAGGTTTTTCACCCGGCTGAAGTCCGGTCAGGTGGCGGGTATAATTCTCAATTCCTTTGCAGGTGCCGATTTCCCGCATCATTTCCATGTCGTAGCGAGTACGCTGCTCGATGCGCTGTGCTTCCAGCAGTTTTCCCTGGCTCTTGAAAAACTTCACCTGATCTTCCAGTTCCTCTTCAATCCCTTTCAGCGCTTTTTCCATGTGCTCCGGCGAAGTAATATAGTGGGTTGCCGGGTAGACGGCGATGTGGTTCCGCAGACCCAGGATTTCTCCGGTCAGCGGGTTCATCTCCTTGATGGTGTCGACTTCGTCCCCGAACATTTCCACACGGAAGGCGATATCCGAGCCCTTTGGGTAGATATCGATGGTATCGCCTCTCACGCGGAAGGTTCCGCGTTCAAAGGCAAGGTCGTTTCTGGTGTACTGGATGTCCACGAGCCGGCGCAGAATGTCCTCTCTGGACTTCTCCATGCCCGGGCGCAGAGACAGCACCTGGGTGGAATAGTCGATCGGGCTTCCTAATCCGTAGATGCAGGATACAGAGGCCACGATGATGACGTCCCGGCGTTCAAACAGCGCCGCCGTGGCACTGTGCCGCAGCTTGTTGATTTCATCATTGATATCCGAATCTTTTTCAATATAGGTATCGGTCGACGGCACATAAGCTTCCGGCTGGTAATAGTCGTAAAAAGAAATGAAGTATTCTACGGCGTTTTCCGGAAAATACTCCTTCATCTCTCCCTGCAGCTGGGCCGCCAGCGTCTTATTATGCGAAATGATCAGCGTCGGTTTCTGCAGCTGGGCAATGACATTCGCCATGGTAAAGGTTTTTCCGGAACCGGTGACACCCAGCAGGGTCTGCGCCTTTTTCCCTTCCTTAAAGCCCTTTACCAGCTTCTCAATGGCCTGCGGCTGGTCTCCCGTCGGCTTGTATTTTGAATGCAGTTTAAATTCTGGCATGCAGTTCCCTTCTTCCTGTGCTCTATGCTTCCGGAATCTTGCAGACTTCCACCCAGTCCAGGGCCTTGGAATACTGATACAGCTCGTCCGGTGTCAATTCAATGGCGCTGTTCCCGCTTCCCGCTGCCGGGAAAACCGTCGGAAAACGCTTTACCGAGTCATCCACATAAACTTTCACCAGCGGATTATCAATGGCAAAACCACAGACTCCTCCGACGGCATGTCCGGTAATTCTCAGCGCATCCTCTGCAGCCAGCATGGACGGTTTGAATCCGAATGTCCTCTTGAACTTTCCATTATTTACCCGGGCATCTCCGGCCATCTGCACCAGAATGCAGCCGTCCTCGTTTTCCGGATCCTTGAAGGTCAGCGTCTTGCAGATCCGCGCGCCTTCCACGCCCACTGCCTCCGCAGCCAGATCAACCGTTGCGCTGGACACGTCGAACTCAAGAATCTTATCTTCCATACCAAACTGCTTGAAATATTGTTTAACCTTCTCGACAGACATAGTGATCTCCTTGATGATTTATTTTTGACCGGTGGGACAGGGGAACTTCTGTAGATTCTGTCAATTTAACAGACAGGAAGTCCCCTGTAATACACCTAACTTCTTTTATTCCCTTCTGCGCAGATATTAAAACGGCAGACCCAGCTCTTCGATATAAGCCGCGGTCTGCCGCCTGATCTCTTTCCTTTAAATCGTTGTCCGCCCTTCCATGGCCTTCAGGAGGGTCACCTCATCTGCGTACTCCAGATCGCCGCCGACCGGCAGTCCGTGCGCGATTCTGGTCACCTTGATCCCGGACGGTTTCAGCAGGCGCGCAATGTACATCGCCGTTGCCTCGCCCTCAATGTTCGGGTTGGTTGCGAGAATGACTTCCTTGATTTCCGGATGTTTCTGCAGACGGACGATCAGAGACTTCAGATTGATATCCTCCGGTCCGATTCCGTCCATCGGGGAAATAACCCCGTTCAGCACATGATAGCGTCCGTGATACTCCTTGATTCTCTCCATGGCCAGGACATCCTGCGGCGTCTCCACCACGCAGAGCACGTCCGGATTCCGGCTCGGGTCCGTGCAGATGTCGCAGGGATCGCGGTCCGTCAGATTTCCGCACTCCGAGCAGTAATGCATCGTTTTCTTGGCTTCGATGATGGCATCCGCCAGTCCTTCCGCTTCCTTGTCGCTGATGGACAAAATATGAAAGGCAAGGCGCTGAGCGCTTTTATTTCCAATCCCCGGGAGTTTGGACAGTTCTCCGATCAGTCTTCCCAGTGGTTTCGGATACTGCATGGCTCCGCCTTCTTTACAGTCCCGGAATGTTTAGTCCGCCGGTCAGGCTGTTATATGCATTATTGCTCAGCTCATCAACCTGGCGCATTCCTTCATTTACTGCGGCAATGACCAGATCCTGCAGAGTTTCCACGTCATCCGGGTCTACAACGTCCGGATCGATGGTCAGGCTGACGATTTCTTTCTTTCCGTTAACCGTTGCCTTTACCACACCGCCGCCTGCAGAGGTGCTGATCTCTTTTTCTTCAATTTCTTCCTGCATGGACTCCATCTGCTTCTGCATTTCCTGCAGCTGCTGGAGCTGTGCCTGCTGCGCCTTCTTTCCGCCGCCCGGTTTTCTGGTGCGTCCTGCTCTCATTCCTCTTCCCATTCTATTTCCTCCGTTCTATCGGCCGGCAGCTCTGCCCGCCGCATTCTTCAGTTTGTCTTTGCCTATCTATTATATCGTAAATACGCTGATCCGCAAGAAAAACCGGCTAGACCAGTTTCACATCAACCCCGAGAAGCTTCGATGCTTCCTCGGCTTCTTTTTCCAGCTTCTCCTCGCGCTCGCTGCTGCCCCCCTCACTGATCAGACGGCAGACCATGTTCATCGGTCTTCCCATTCTTCTGCTCATCCGCTCGTCCAGAAGTTCTTTCTCCGACTTCAGAACGGATGCATGGAATTTATTCTCACACAGCACCTTATACTGGTTTCCGCTGACGGAAGCCAGGGCCGCGTGGCGCATGACGTTCAGCTTCGGGTTCTCCCTTTCCAGTTCTTCAAAGGTCATTCTCCAAATGTCTTCCAGCTCCTGGGCAGAAAGTTCCTGCTCTTCTGCCTGTGATTCAGATGCTGCAGAAGGCGGATTCTGTGAAGCATTCTGCTCCCGGGCCTCTGTCCCGGCCTGCGGATTCTGACCTGCCATCGGATTTCCCGTGCCAGAGTTTTCTCTGTCCTGCGGCTGATTACGCCGTCCTTCCGGACGTCCTGCCGGCTGGTTCTGTGGAGCCGCTGTATCTGTAAACGAAGATGTCTCCTGCCGCATTTCCGGGGCAGGATTCTGCTGCGGGACAGGGTCTGCACTCTGCATATTTCCCTGGGCCGGCTCATTCTGCCGCCCGGACACCGGTGTTCTCTGCGGCATCCCGGAGTCCGCTGCCTGCTGAGGGCCGCCGGCTGAAGGATGATGCATTCTGTCTGCGGCCGCACCGGCCGGAAAATTCTCTTGCGGAGTATTTTTTGTCCGGGATGAAGGGCGCACCGGCGCCGGTTCCGGAACGCTTCCGCCGGAAATGCCAGACTTTCCGTAATCCATACCGGATGCGATTGTAACGATCGCGACTTCCATGAGAATCCGGGCCTGGGTGGAATAACGCGCATCGTTGATGGCCTTTGCGATGGTCACAATGGCGTGATTCAGCTCACGGATACCGATTTTCAGACTCTGCTGCCGGAGAAGCGCGATGTTCTCCGCGGAGAGGTTCAGCATATCGCCCGGATCCTGCACATATTTCGCGATCATCAGATTACGGAAATGGGCCATCCAGTCCTTCATCAGCTGACGAACGTCCTTGCCGTCCCGCAGCGCGTCGTCCAGAAGCATAAATGCCTCGGATATGTTTTTGGTCATGACTTTCTCCGTCAGTTCCAGGAAAAAGTCAATCGGCGCGGTGCCCAGAAAATCCAGCACAATGTCTCTGGTCAGTTTCGCTTCTCCGGATGACAGGCACTGCTCCAGAATGCTCAGAGAATCACGCACGGATCCGTCGGCATTTCCGGCCAGAAGGCGCAGGGCATCTTCCGTGATTTCAACACCTTTACTCTTACAGATATCTGCCATATGCGCGGCCAGGACCGGTGCGGAAACCCGCTTGAAATCCAGCCGCATGCAGCGGGACAGGATGGTCTGCGGGAGCTTCTCCGGGTTGGTGGTCGCCAGGATGAACATGACGTGTTCAGGCGGTTCTTCCAGGGTCTTCAGCAGCGCGTTGAAGGCTCCGGTGGAAAGCATGTGCACCTCGTCGATGATGTAGACCTTGCGCCGGCCCACGGAAGGCGGGTACTTTACACTCTCACGGAGCTCTCTGATGTTGTCAACTCCGTTGTTGGAAGCAGCGTCGATTTCTATGACATCCAGGAATTTCCCGGCCGCGATCGCCTTACATGTGTCGCAGACGCCGCAGGGACGCTGGCCTTCCGGGGCCGTGCAGTTTACGGCCTTGGCCAGGATTCTGGCGGTTGTCGTCTTTCCGGTTCCCCGGGTCCCGCAGAACAGATAGGCGTGGCTCACCGTTCCCGTCGCAATCTGATGCTGAAGAATTTTTACGATGTGATCCTGTCCCAGGATCTCCGAGAACACTTCCGGCCTTGTCTCCCGGTAAAGCGCGCGATATTCTGCCATCACAGCCTCCCTTCCCCGCTGGGCTGCATGGCCTTGCCGTCCGCGGGCTGATTTTTTTCTGCAAATACAACAAATGCCCTTTAACAGCTCCGCATGAAATTAGGAAAAGGCTTATCTGCGGCACATAGAAAAATCCGCTTATTGCTGCTTCCTTCCGGACCTGACAAGGTTCACGGCATCCTATTGCGCAGGACCCAGACCCAGACAGACGGAGCTGTTAAAGGACAAATTGTCCTTTTAATTATATGATTTTATATCAGTGCTGTCAAGACAGATTATTTCATGTCTTCCAGTCTTCCGTGGCGTTCATAATCGGTGACGCGTTCGATCTTGTTTCCCTCTCCCAGGAAGACAACCTTCGGCGCGTACTGATCGGCTTCCTCCGGCGTCATTTCACAGTAGGCCATAATGATGACCTTATCGCCTGTGGATGCGCATCTTGCCGCTGCACCGTTCAGGCAGATAATGCCGCTTCCCGGCTCGCCGGCGATTGTATAGGTAGAAAAACGCTCGCCGTTGTCGACATCTGCGATTTCCACTTTCTGATACTCTCTGATTCCGGCCTTGTCCAGGAAATTTTTGTCCACCGTAATGCTGCCCACATAGTTCAGGTCAGCCTGTGTTACGGTTGCTCTGTGAATCTTGCCTAATAACATTGGAATTGTCATCGTGTTACCTTCCTTTCAGTTCAAAGCGCCTGCTCACGGCCTGCCTCTTCAGGGCCACGGTCCGCGCACAGAAAAAATCCGCCTGTCCTGCAGAAAGAAAACGCCCGCCGCGCCCGGCCTCCGCATTGAATTCCGCGCAAAGCCTGCCGCATCCAGAACGCATCCCGCATAAACAGCGGATGAACGTAAAAGTTAAAAGCCCGTATATTCAGTTGTGAACATAACTGGTACAGTTTCGAGCTTGAATACCGTCCATCGCCACTTACTCTACCACAATATTTTCCTCTGGTAAAGACGGAATTCCATTGACATTTCCTTCCTCTTTACCATATTATAAGGTTAGATATATCTAACAAATGTAAACTATGACTTATATGACAAGGAAAGAAATCATAAAGAAGTTTGGGGAAAAATCGGACTGTTCGCAGGCGGACTGCTCTTCGGCACAGCGGGACTGAAGGTTCTGAGCAGCGAGGATGCCAAGAAGGCATAACACATCCACACTGCTGATCGGCATCCGCAGCATGCGTCCGCTGATCCCGACAGAAGCACTGCAGGAATAATAAAAACAGAAAGAATCTGCCCGGCTGCGTTCTGCCAAGGATAAAAGCAGACACCGCACAGACAGATAGAAAACAAGCTAAAAAAGGACCACCCCGGCGGGATGGCCCTCTTTTCATCTATGAAAGGCTGCCTTACAGCACTTTCTTCATTCATTCAATTACCGGTTTCTGTATCTGACTAGTCCAGTTCAGAAACATCAACACCGCTCTTTCTGATCTTCTGAACTTCATCAAATACTGTGGCAACCTCTTCATCAGCTCCGCCTGTAGCAAGGCTGACAACGATGATGACAATCAGGCTGACAATGAATGCCGGCAGCAGCTCGTAAATCGCGAAGATTCCGCCGAGCTTTGCAATACCGAACTTCCAGATGAAGATCATTGCTCCTCCGGAAAGTACACCGGCGATTGCGCCCTTCACGTTCGTCTTTCTCCAGAACAGGCAGCAGAGCATCAGTGGTCCGAAGGATGCGCCGAATCCGCCCCATGCAAAGGATACGATACGGAATACGGAACTGTTCGGATTCCATGCGAAGAGGCAGCCCAGAATGGTAATGCAGATTACGGTAAGTCTTGCAATTGCAATACCCTTCTTATGCGGCATGTCTTTAATAAAGAAATGGTGAATCAGGTTCTCCGATACACTGGAGGATGCCGCCAGCATCTGTCCGCTTGCCGTGGACATTGTCGCAGCCAGGATTCCGGAAAGAATCAGACCTCCGACGATTGCGAATACCGGATTGATCTTGCTGATCTGATCTGCAATGTAAATGACGATTCTCTCTGCGTCGAAGTTTGCCTTGGACAGCAGGTCGAAGTGCTTTGCTACGGAATAGCCCAGAACACCGATCAGAACCGCGCATCCCATGGAGATGACAACCCATGTACTTGCGATGCGGCGGGAAACCTTGATCTTCTTATCGTCCTTGATCGCCATGAAACGGAGCAGGATGTGCGGCATTCCGCAATAGCCCAGGCCCCATGCGAAGTTAGAAGCAATCGTCAGCGGAGAATAGGATCCGTCCGGAGCATTCAGCTTGAAGTATCCCGGAACTGCACCGGTTGCCGCTCCGATTGCGTTATCCCAGCCGTTCGCTGTGCTGATGCAGAACCAGACTACAACGATCAGCGCAATGGTCATGATAATGGACTGTACAAAGTCTGTAAATGAGGAAGCGAGGAAGCCTCCGAGTACAGTATAGGTTGCGATAACCAGCGCACCGATAATCATTACGGTATGATAATTTACACCAAACAGTGTGTTGAACAGCTTTCCTACAGATGCAAATCCGGATGCAACATACGGAATAAAGAAGATTACGATGATGACCGCACTGATTGCCAGCAGAACACCTTTCTCCTCTTTAAACCGGTTGGAAAAGAAATCCGGAATGGTATTTGCATCGATATGCTCAGAGTATATTCTGAGCGGTTTTGCAACGATCAGCCAGTTCAGGTAAGTACCTACGGCCAGTCCGGCTGCCGTCCAGAAAGCCTCTGCGAAAGTTCCCTGTCCTCCGATCAGTCCGAACAGCGCAACGCCAGGCAGACCCATCAGAAGCCAGCTGCTCATGTCCGACGCCTCTGCACTCATCGCTGTAACCAGCGGTCCAAGCTGGCGTCCTCCTAAATAGTAAACATCTGTTGATTTGTTTTTCTTGGATACATGTACACCTATTCCGATCATTACGATCATATAGGCAACAATCGTAGCAACAACTAATGCCAGACTACTCATAACAGATATATGACGGCTGCAGAAATAAAGCCTTACATTTTCCTCCCTTTTAGACAATTACCGAAAATATTTTACCCTTCATAGATGGATGCGGCGATTTCCGCAGGCAGTTTCAAAATCATAAACATATTTTTTCATCAATGCCTCGCCGCCAATAAAACTTATATACTAATTATTACATAGCACCCACGTTATTGTCAACATAATCAAGACAACATATTGTCAATCTTATGTTGCCACATCGCGGGCTGAAACGTATTCTAGAATGCATTCTGCATAAATATCTTCACTGCTTAATATATATAAATGACTGAAACTTCAATATCCACACCAGATTCCCCTGCCGGCAGCTCCTGCAGCAAAACAAGCGATAAAATATTTTTGAACAAAATTGAAGACAAGGCAAAAAAACGGACAAGCAGGCAGTTCCCTGCCTTCTTGTCCGTGATCGATCGTCCTTTTTTGACTAACTTTTATTCCCTATTTCAGCTGTTCCGGCATCGTTCCCGTCTCCAGCCATTCCCGCATGGTATCCTCGCTGATAATCGGGATACTGAGTTCCCTTGCCTTTTTATTTTTGGCGCTGGAGGACTCAACATTATTATTAATCAGCGCGGTGGTGTTCTTGCTGACGGAGCCCGCTGCCTTTCCGCCGAAGCGCTCGATTTCCTGCTTCAGCTCCTCCCGGTTGGCGTAATGATTCAGGGAACCGGTGATGACAAAGGTCATCCCGTCAAGGAAGGACGGATTGTCTTCCACGCTCTCATCCAGCTCCACCTGGTCCAGAATATCCGCAACGATCTTCTGATGCTTCGGATCTGCGAAATACTGCGTATAGGAGTCTGCCATCACGCTGCCGATTCCGTCAATCGCCGTCAGTTCATCTACTCTGAGATTCTGCATCTTATCCCACTGATTTCCGCAGGCCTTTGCAATCAGCTTGGCATTGGCCAGCCCGATGCCCGGGATTCCCAGTGCGTAGAGCAGACGGGTCGGATTGGAATGTCTCGCCTTCTCGACCGATTCTGCCAGATTCTGATAGGATTTCTCCCCGAAACCTTCCATCTCTACGACAGCATCTTTATAGGAATCGAACTTGAACAGGTCCGCAAATTCCTTAATCAGGCCCTTTGCGATCAGTTTTTCAATGGTCGCATCGCTGAGTCCGTCGATGTTCATCGCATCTCTGGACACAAACAGGGAAAAACTCTTGATCTGCTTGGCGAGACAGTCCGGGTTGGTGCAGTATAGTGTCTGCACACCGTTATCTTCATGGATTTCTGTCTTTCCGCCGCAGACCGGGCAGCTTTCCGGAATCTCGATATTATTGCTTTCTGTGAGATTCTCGGCAATCTGCGGAATGATCATATTTGCCTTATAGACGGTGATGGTGTCGCCGATTCCCAGCTTCAGCTCACGCATAATGCTGATATTGTGAACAGAAGCCCTCTTCACTGTCGTTCCTTCCAGCTGCACCGGATCGAATACGGCAACCGGGTTGATCAGACCTGTACGGGAAGCACTCCACTCGATTTTTCTCAGGGTTGTCTCCTCCTTCTGGTCCGCCCACTTGAAGGCCAGGGAATCCCTTGGGAATTTTGCGGTTTGTCCCAGGGACCGGCCGTAAACCATGTCGTTATAGGTCAGTACCAGTCCGTCGGACGGGAAATCGTTATGCACGATCTCCTGCGCGAACCACTCGATGGTGTCCATAATATTGTCCCGCTTTACGTGCTTGAAAGGAACCACGTCAAATCCCTGCTCAGACAGCCAGTTCAGCTGGTTCTCCCGCAGATCATGGAAATCCACGCCTTCCGCCTCTACCAGCGTGAAGGCAATGAAATTGACGTTTCTGGCCTTCGTAACCCGCGGATCAAGCTGACGGACGGAGCCGCTGCACAGGTTTCTCGGGTTCTTATACTTCGCGTCAGCATCACCGATGGTCTCGTTAATCCGCTCAAAATCGCTGTATTTAATCACGGCTTCGCCGCGCAGGACCAGGTGTCCCTTAAAGGCAATCGAAAGCGGAACATTCGCGAAGACTTTCGCGTTGTTCGTGACCACTTCACCCACATCTCCGTTGCCTCTGGTCAGGGCCTTGACCAGTTTTCCGTCATCATAAGTCAGCACGATGGTCAGGCCGTCCAATTTCCAGGAAAGCAGACCTTCCTGGTCCCCCAGCCAGTCCCGGAGCTCCTCTCTGCTCTTGGTCTTGTCCAGACTGAGCATCCGGCTCGGATGGCGCTCCTTCGGCAGATCAGAGACGATCTCATAGCCGACATTCTGCGACGGGCTGTTGGACAGGACGATTCCCGTCTCTTTCTCCAGTTCCAGCAGCTCATCATACATCCGGTCGTACTCGATATTCGGCATGATCTCTTCCGCATCCATGTAATAGGCACGGGCGGCGCGGTTCAGCGCGTCAACCAGTTCCTTGATTCTTTCTTTCTTATTTTCTGCCATGCTCGTTCCTCTTTTCTGGTATTCAGCAAGTCTTCTGTACGATTTCTGTATCTTCTATTTTACACCATTCATTCCAAAAATAGTTCCGGAGTTCCCGCGCGCAGCTGCGGGAACCGCTTCTGTTCAAGAGTTTTCCCGCTACAGTTTTTTCAGCGGCGCGATGCCTCTCGCCAGTTTCTTGATGCCCGCCGAATCGAACGCTACGGTGACAATCTTATCGCTGGCGTCGATCACCAGTCCCTCTCCGAACTTGCTGTGTTTCACTTTGTCCCCTGCCTTAAGTTCTACAGAAGACGCGGTCTGCGCGTGCTGCCTGGTTTCCATGCGGGCATATTTCAGTGCATCGTACGGTTTGACCGCCGGCTGCTTCGAATATCCGTCCCGGCTTCCTGTGGAAACGCCGAGGCTGGAGTCGCCATGTCTTCTCTTGAAGACAGCATCGCCTTCCAGCAGCTTCGGATCCAGTTCCCTCATAAACTGGGACTCTCTGGTGTAATCGGTGCGGCCGTAACGCGTCCGGACTTCCGCGCTCGTCAGATACAGGAGTTCCTTGGCCCTGGTCATGCCAACGTAGCAGAGCCTGCGCTCCTCTTCCATCTTCTCTTCATCGTCAAAGGCGCGGCTTCCCGGGAACAGGCCGTCTTCCATGCCAGGCATGAATACAACCGGAAACTCCAAGCCCTTGGCGCTGTGCATGGTCATCATGGTCACGGACGCGTCCTCTTCATGGTAATTATCCACTTCTGCCGTCAGTGCCAGCTGTTCCATAAATTCATCGATCGTCGGTTCTTCCGCGCTTTCCTCATAATCGGCGATAACCGACTTGAATTCCATCAGGTTATCCAGCCGGCTCTCTGCTTCTGTGGTCTGCTCCGTCTCAAGAGCCGCCATATAGCCGGTTTTGGTCATGAGCTGATCGAAGATATCCGTGACGTTCAGATTTTCCTTCTCCTGTCTGCAGAGGCTGATGCACTCTACCATTGCTTTTACCTTGTCATAGGCGCGTCCCGGCAGCGTTCCGAGAACCTCTCCGTCCTCATCTGCCAGCGCTGCCAGCACGCTCTGCCCGCGCACCCCGGCAAAGGTCCGGATTTTCTCCCAGGTTTTTGCGCCCACGCCGCGCTTCGGCTCATTGATGATGCGCTGCAGCGACAGATCATCTTCAGGATTCACCACCAGACGCATATAGGCCATGGCATCCTTGATTTCCTTGCGGTCATAATAGCGCATTCCGGAAAGCACCCGGTAAGGGATCCCCTCCCGGCTCATGGCCTCTTCAAACAGACGCGACTGGGCGTTGGTGCGGTACAGGATGGCAAAATCATTCCAGTCCCGCCCTTTCCTCTGCAGGGCCGCGATCTGCCGCGCCACATAAGACGCCTCTTCCTTATCATTATCCAGACGGTAATAGTGGATCTTCTCTCCCGGCTCCCGGTCCGTCCACAGCTTCTTCGCCTTTCTCTCGGTGTTGTTCTGAATCACCGAATGCGCCGCCGCCAGAATATTTCCGACCGAACGGTAATTCTGCTCCAGTTTGATCACCTTCGCCTCCGGGAAATCCTTCTCAAAATCCAGGATGTTCCGGATATCCGCGCCTCTCCACTGGTAAATGCACTGGTCATCGTCCCCGACCACGCAGATATTCCGGCTCTTCTTTGCCAGCATCGTCACCAGCTCATACTGAATGTGGTTCGTGTCCTGGTACTCATCCACCATAATGTACTGGAAGCGGTCCTGGTACTCCTCCAAAACGTCCGGTTCGCTGCTTAAGAGCCGCCAGCAGTTCAGCAGAAGATCATCAAAATCCATCACGTTGTTCTCTCTCAGGCGCTTCTCATACTCCTCGTAAACGATGTGAATCACGCGGTTTCTGACGCTCTCGATCGACGCCTGCTGGAAATCCTCCGGCGACTGCGCCTTCTCCTTGCAATTGCTGATTGCAGACAGTAAATACTGCGGCTTATACTCCTTATCGCTGATTCCCCGCTCCTTCATGATGTTCTTGACCACCGTCTTCTGGTCCGTCGTGTCATAAATGGAAAACTGCGATCCGTAGCCGATCCGGTCACAGTACTTATGCAGAATCCGCAGGCACATCGCGTGGAAGGTCATAATCCACATGCCGCCGGTATTCCCGATCAGCTGCTCCACACGCTCTCGCATCTCATTCGCCGCCTTGTTCGTAAAAGTCACCGCCAGAATGTTATAGGGCGGAATCCCGCTGTCCACCATGTGCGCAATTCTGTGCGTCATCGTACTCGTCTTTCCCGATCCCGCTCCGGCCAGAATCAGCAGAGGTCCCTCCATCTGATTTACTGCTTCCTGCTGTTTCGGATTTAACTTCGCCATATATTCCCTCATCTCCGCGGCCATGCCGCCGTAATTTAAGCATACATAATAGGCGGCTTTGGCCTGAGCCTCACCGCCATAAGAAATTCCTGTCCCTATTCTAACATAAAGCCCGCCCGATTTGGGCCGCCCCGACATATTCCCTTTCGACAAAAATCACCGCGCAGGGAATCACCCTGCAATAGAGATTCTCTATAATTTCAGACAAAAAACACCGTGCAAGTCACTGATTTTCATTGCACAAAAAATTATATCTCTGTAATTTCAACGCTTCCAGCATATCGAAAAGATGAATTGGATGATTTACACGCGATTTTGTAGAATAAGAACTGTAATAAAGACTGTTTTGGCAGTCCGGAGGAACAGAGGAAGCCAGCGGCAATTCGGGGGTGCCGGTGACGGAATCCGGGAATTCGGATATAAATGGACATATACGGAAAAGCAGACAGATTTGACCATGCGGTGCGCGGGAAAATGCGGCTGCTTTTTTCCTTTTTTGGCGGGAAATTTCCCTTGCAGCCTGATTTTTGCCGCTATCATGATGGTATTCCGCTGCCTCTGCTGCGCCGTACTGTAATCTTCTCGATGCTAAGCCGCGTGCCCGCCTCTCCGCTCAAGCACCAGTTCGCGGGCGCGGCGGGCGGCGCTTGCGGCATCTGGTTCGTATCCGTCGGCGCCGATTTTCTCTGCGTAGGATGCGGAGATCGGGCCGCCGCCGACCATGACCACCAGCTGGTCGCGCATTCCCTTATCCTTCAGTTCTTCGATGATCTCGCTCATCTTGATCATGGTTGTAGTCATGAGTGTGGACATACCGATGAAATCTGCCTTGTGCTCTTTCGCGGCGGAAATGAAGCTTTCCGTCGGGACGTCTTTTCCGAGGTCGTACACATCAAAGCCTTCTGTTTCCAGCATGATTTTCAGGATGTTTTTTCCGATGTCATGGGTGTCGCCTTCCACAACACCGATAACGGCAGTCATCTTTTCCTTGCTGTCGGTTTTCTTCTGGATGTGCGGGCGCAGGACGTCTACGGCTCCGTAAAAGGCATCGGAGCAGAGCAGCAGTTCCGGAATAAAGTATTCTTTCTGCTCGTACAGTTCACCCGCCCGGTTCATACCTTTTGCAAGGCCTTCTGTCAGGCCTTCCATCGCATCAAATCCGGCTTCTACATATTTTTCTGCCAGGGAAACGGCCTCTTCATCATCCATTTCCAGGACGGCTTCTTCCATGGCTTTGATCAGCTTATCTTTCTTATCGTTACTCATTTTTCAGTTCTCCTTATGCGTTTTCCCTTGCCAGTTCAGCTTTTGTCTCTTCAATCATGCGGTCCAGTTTCTCTGGATTTACCGGATAGCCGAGCTCGCGCACAGTGTCCATCATCATGTCGATGTTTTCAAACGGTGTCTCGACCGGAAGGGAGCAGCCGGACATCGGCATAAAGCCCTGCGGCGAATCATAGCCTTCCTTAATGCACTTCAGGGTCGCCTTGCGGACTTCTGCCGGCGTGCCCATGTACATGGTCGTTCCCGGATTGACATTTCCGAGAATCTTCGTCTTGCTGCCGATCGTTTTCTTACACTCTTCAATGCTGGCGACGTTGTCGATGCTGAAGCCCGCAACGCCCATGTCAGCGATGTCTTCCCAGATGTCGGCGGTCTGCCCGCAGATATGCATGACCACACCACGGCCTCTCGACTTGAAATGATCCACCAGCTGCTTCAGGTAAGGCGCGGAGAACTCGCGGAAAATCTTAGGGCTGATCACGGTGCAGGAGGACATCGGCTCGGAAATCGTCGGTCCCAGCCCGATATCAATGGCCGCGTCCGCATAGGCGATCAGCGACTCCAGCGAAACCTGGCAGAGATGGTGAACGGCATCCGGATTTTTATAGCAGAAGCGCAGGACATTCTCGACACCCAGCAAGAAGCAGGCGTTGGTGAATGGTCCGACGATCGCTGCAGAAATTCCCACCTCGCCGCCGACCTCGTCGATCAGGTACTTCATGGCGTCCAGGTGAACCGGCAGACGGCCGTCCTTGTACGGATTCAGCGGATGAATCTTCTTATAGTCCGCAGGGTCCTTGATCGCCGGGGTTTTCAGATCTACCGTGTCATCTTCCGGCATGGTCACCTCAGCACCCATCGCCTCGGCCCATGGGAACAGGTCGGTAAACACACGGACACTGTCGTAGCCAAAGCGGCGGTAGCCCGCAATCTGCGCCTCCGCCAGCGTCTTGGCAGAAGTGTTGAACTCGGAAATCTTACATCCGTATACCCTCGCCACGCCGTTCGCCACATTCGGGTTGCATGGCATGCGGTCAGCCTCTTCACCATTTGCAATCGCCGCCGCACGCTGCTTCGGCGTCATTTCATCTTTTGTCTTTCTTCCCATTTTTCCGGCCTCCTTTGCCTGATCGCGTATTCTCTTATGCGTTATCTTATATTTTATAAAGATTCTGTATTCGCTTCTAATTCATTTTTTCTATGGCAGCATCACAGATGGTTCGCAGAGGTCTTTCCGAGTAATGATTCATCATCCGCTCTATGTCTGAGAATCATTCTCACTAACATGAGAGTAATTCCATGTTTTGTGATGAACATGTGATAGTTCAGGAGTCGGTTCGTCGAAATCCCGTTTTTTCAGGAAAGCGCAGAACCTGATAATTATTCAGGACAAAAAACACGTGCCAGATACATCCGCATCCGGCCTTCGGCCGGATGCTTCCGCCCAAAAAATCAGACCGCCCATGCCGGCAGCCGAAGGGCTGCCGGCATGGGCGTCCATTGTATTTAGTAACGTGCAAGTTAACAATGCATTTCCACGTTAAACCAGATTATATGTACTCGCAATCAAATAATTCAGATTGGGCTTTTAAAATCGATTCTGCAAAATTTTAATTAATCACGATTTCAACGAACCCAAAAATTACAATCTTAAATACAAGAATAAACAATTCGCTAACCAGTATAATTATGCAGAGCCCCCATATAACATGCAAATTTCAGTAAACCATCCACACGAAGATTACATTTCCGCGGGTCTGAGCCGCTGGTATACAGTATACTCGCATCATAGTCTCTCCCTGCAAACCACATTTCGGCGGGCGGGGCTTACGGCATCTGGTTCGTCAATATCAGAACTTCTCCCAGAAGAAATCTTCCTGAGCAACGGCCTCGCCCGGCTGCTTCACCAGAATGTCATCATCCCAGTTTCCGGTCAGCAGTTTTTCCAGTATGTAGGGCCCTCCCGGCACGCTGCCGGATTTCACCTTCAGAAGATCGGCGCATTCCTGCGCGTACTGCTTTATCGGCGCCGTGTCGTAGCAGCCGTCATCGATGACGGCGACTTCCTTGTAGCCGTCATACATCATATTCATGATCCGTGCGGTCTTTTTTTCACCGAACTTGTCCAGGAGTTCCTGATGGGACTGCAGGAGCGCACCTGTATCCTGGGTCCAGCCGCGCGTAAGGTAGTAGACGCCGGCCTTTTCCAGAGCGCGGCAGCTGCGCGGGCCGCAGCAGAGCAGGGTATTTATGCAGTCGTCAAAACGCGGCATCGCAAGGATGGAAGAGTCTGCTTTCAGCCGCTCGGCTCCGTTTCCGCAGAGGCCGTAAGCCAGCAGGATGACCGGTTTATCGGCATTTCCAGCAGCCGGTCCCCCGGCTTCTTCTGCATTTCTGCCGCTTTCACCGTCGTCCTTTTTTTCAGACTTTCTTATATCTCTGCCGCCGCTTTCTGCTGCAGCCTCTTCATCGGTTCCTGCATTTTCCGGGCGCACAGCAGCTGCCGCCTGCAGCCGCTTTTCCGCCAGATCAATCTGTTCCTGCAGGACGGCGCGGAGCTTGTCCGGATAGCTGTGGTATCCCCGCTCCATCCAGACAACCGGGTACTGCAGGTTTTTCTCCTGCAGTACCCGGCCGATTTCATCTTCCATCATCGAGCAGGCAATCAGTATTGTGTTTTCAGGATTCAGTGTTTTGTGCATAAACGTTCCTTCCTGCGGATTGATTTTTGTCGGCGCCGTTTTTTCGAATGCTCTATTTTTCAGCGGCTGGCGTGTTCCTGACGGCCTTCAGAATCGCCTTGACGTTCGGAAGCGGTGAGCCCATGCCCAGGCCGCAGGCCGGGGAGACGATGTCCGCGCCGTTTTCCATGCAGTTTTTCGTCAGGGTGTTGACGTTATCCGGGTCGGTCAGCTCGACGGCGAAGGTGCTGACATTTCCCATCAGCACGCGGCCCGGAAGGTGTTTCCTGGCTTCTCTGAGGGAGACGACGGCATCAAAACTCAGGGCGTCGCTCCGCACGTCTTTCAGCTGGTCATAAACGTATTTCATCTGTCCGCAGATGTGGACGATGACCTGTGCGCCGGCTTCATGAAGTGCATCTGACAGCTTGTTAATATAGTCGACCGCGAACTCGCTGAAGTACTTCGGGCCGAGGATCTCTCCCGTGCCGGACGGATCGGCGATGGTGATGACATCAGCGCCGGCCTCAACCTGAGCGGTGCCGAAGCGGATCAGCTGCTCCGTCACAAAATCCATGACCTTGTGGGCATTTTCATTCTTGCGGCGGAGCTGCATGTAGAATTTCTCCGGATCAACCAGAGAGGCTGCGGTGCTGACCGGGCCGGTCAGATTTCCGATGATCGGAGCATCCTTCACCTCGTCTTTCAGGATTTTAATGGCGTCCAGAACGACTTTCGGGCGGCCGGAGGTCAGATCGATCGGCTTCAGTTTTTCATAATCATCTACATCTGATGTGGCATATTCTACGACGTGCGGCTCGAAAAGATTGTTTCCGAGGGTGACTTCTGCGCCCATGGCCTCTGCCTCTACCGTCATGCAGAACGGCACGCCGCAGTTCTCAAAAATCCCGTCTTTGATCACGGCTTCCGCCAGGTCGGCCATTTTCCGCGGGTCGGTATGCGCTTCCGGAAGCCCGACTCCGGCTTCCTTCTGCAGTCCGTCCGTGACCATGTTCATCATACCGCCCGGGCAGATGCAGGCCGGACGGTCGGCGTGACGCCCGTCCAGAATTGCGTGCAGACGGCTTTTCGGTGTGAACTCTCTACTGTTTTCCATGCGTATTTCCTCCTGATCCATCCGGTTTATTTATTGCGTTTTTTTGACGGGAACATCAGGCATCTGGTAAAGAGCTGCTCATAGTTCTCTGTTGCTCCCAGCTCCATATAATCCATTTCGTGAGACAGTTCTTCTACTTCCTGCTTGACTTCACCGGACATCAGCGCCATGTAGGCACCGGTCCGGGAAGTGTTTCCAACGTATTTCAGACGGTCGCTGACCTCCTCCGGCAGGATTCCGGTTCCGGTCAGACTCTCTGCCGGAAGATGCGCACCGAACTGTCCGGCAATCAGAACCTCATCCAGGTCGCTCATCTCAATCCCGGCCTTATTCAGCAAGGCCTCAAATCCGGACAAAATCGCCCCTTTTGCGAGCTGAACCTGCCGTACGTCACTCTGGTTCACCCGGATCTCGTGAGGGGCCTCAGAGAAGATAAATGAGCGTTTCCCGTCTTCCGCGACATGCAGACGCTCTGCCCGGAAATCGTCCTCATCAAAATGTCCGGCCTTCACGAAGGCGCCGGTCTTTCTCACAATGCCGGCCTTCAGAAGCTCACGGACAGCTGCCAGGATTCCGCTTCCGCAGAGTCCCGCCGGCTCCGTGTCCCCGATGGTCTTCAGCTCGACGTGATCGTCCAGAATCTTTACATCTTCCACAGCGCCCTCTTCCGCACGCATGCCGGAGCTGATGTTCATTCCCTCAAGCGCCGGGCCCGCCGCGCAGGAGCAGCAGAGCAGTTTTCCGTGGTGGGACAAGACAATTTCTCCGTTCGTTCCGATATCAATGAAGAGCACATTTCCCTTTCTGTGCAGGAGATCGCAGACCCTGGCGCCGGCCACGATGTCCGCTCCGATATAGGCCGAGACGGACGGCAGCGCGTACAGCCTTGCTCCCCGCGCCGCGTGAATGCCGATTGACGCGGCCGGGATGTCTTTTGCCGCCGTAAACACCGGCGCGTACGGGGACCGTCCCAGAGGACGCGCGTCCACTCCCAGCAGCAGATGCATCATCGTGCAGTTCGCCGCAACTGACAGCTCATAAATCTGGTCCGTCCGGACACCCGCTTTCCGGCAGGCCTCCTGGAGCATCCCGTCGATCGAGTCCGCGATGGCCCTCTGCAGGGCCTCCGCGCCCGTATCCGGATTCTCCATCTCATAGGTGATCCGGCTCAGCACATCCTGACCATAATGCTTCTGAGCGTTCACCTGCGATGCGTCGGCAAGGATCTTTCCGCTGTGCAGGTCCACCAGGGAGCATACAACCGTCGTCGTTCCGATATCGATCGCCGCGCCGTAGAGCTGATCTTCCGTGTCCCCCTCTTCAACCGCGGTAATTCTGCCCTTGTGGAGCACCGCCGTGTACATGCCCGGCAGACGCCCGCCGGATGGAAGGGCCAGCGGATCCACAGACTGCGCAGCCACTGCCTCTTTCAGAATTTCCTCAAAAGGGGTCTGCTTCTCCAGGGTCGGCGCATCGATCTGCACCGCCTTCTTGGACGTGTCCGGCTGATGCATAAACTCCGGCATATAGCCGCCCGCCAGAACTTCCGTCTTCTTCTCCTTCTGCATCAGTTCGATTGTCAGATCCCTCTGCACATCCATCATACAGCAGAGATGCACGCCCTCCTTACGCTCCTTTTCCGGCAGAAGGCGGATCTCCTCATCGGTATACTCCAGGGGCTCGTCTCCCGGATCCTGCAGCACGTGAACCCTGCACTTTCCGCACAGTCCCTTTCCGCTGCACGCATTATCGACATAGATCTGGTTATCCAGCAGTACCTGCATCAGATTTTCTCCCGCTTCGCACTCGATTTCCCGGTCCGCGGAAGGTATATGAATATGCATCGTCGGCATAGTAAAACTCTCCCTTCTTTATTCAGACTTATTCATATTTACTATAATTCAGTGGGCTGGTACAGTTCCAATTTAAGATTTCTATATAGATGGATTCCCGTAATTTTCGGACAAAAAAAGAATCGGCTTCCCTTCATTCCACAAGTTTTGAAGGGAAGCCTTGGCGGCGGAAACAACGGGAAAGCTGTGACTGGTCACATTTACTGATCAGGGTCTGCCACTGGCCTGACCCGTCATTTCTTTTCCCAGCAAAAATTTTTAGACACTTCGCGCACGCGACTGTGCACAGAATCCTGCTGAATTTCTAAACCTTCAGCATCCTCACGCTGCCCAGCTCGCCGAACAGGGCGCCTTCCTGGTCGCCGCCGGCAGAAATCAGAAGGAAGGACTGGATCTCTCCCGGCTGAATAGCCTGTTTCAGAATTTCTGCACCGTTTTCTTCCGTATAGCCGGTGCGCATCAGTTCCATTGCCGTGTTCTGCACATCTTCAGTGGTTTTATGGCTGCGGCGGGCGCAAACTGCTGTTCCGTCCGCCCCTTTTCCAAGCCAGAAAAATTCATGCTGGAGACCCGCTTTTGCCAGGGTATCTGCCGCGGACAGGGCAAATTCCGCCAGCCGGGACTTTCTTTCCGGCGTCATGACATGCCCTTTCTGCACATAGTTCAGGAACAAAACACCGATTTTTCCAGATACCGGCTGATTGGCAAGCTCTGAAAATGCAACCGGTTCAAAGGCCTTGACGACCCAGTTCCGTGAACGGTCCAGGGTAAATCCGGAGTTCTGTCCGGCTCCGTTTCCAGTGCCTGCCGCATCGTCCGCATTCTGAGTTTTCCCGTTTCCGGACCCTCCTGCTCCTAAGAATGCACCCTGAAATTCTGCTCCCCGCGCAAAAAGATATACACCTGCAGATCCGGAGGCGAAGAAGCGTTCCGGAAGTTCTACGGGCTGAATTTCCGGCCGGTAGAGGATCTCTGCCTGCGAACCGGACAGAACATATTCTTTTTTCCGACCGAAGGCGTCCTGAATTCTGGCGTTGTTCAGCGTCACATGGATGACGCCGCAGCGGGTTTCCGTCACATTGATCCTGTATCCGGTCCCGCCCCTTCTGGTCAGAACAAAATCGGCCTTATTCTCGCTGTTTTCCCCCGTCAGCATATTTTCCACATTCATCTCGGCGTGGCAGGAGGCAAACATTACCGCCTGGGCCTTACCCTCAGCCTTCAGGCGGATCAGAACCCGTTCTCCCTTGGCCGCTTCTTTTTTGCCGCAGACGGAGCTGAACTTCATGTCTCCCGCCGACTTTACGGCCAGAAAGGTCAGCAGCTCATAGAGCAGCATGACGCCGAGAATGACCGTGGAAATCACGTTCGTCACGAAAAGCTCGATCAGCAGCATGACGGTGAACAGCTTTGTAAATGTATTTCCTTTCAGCTTAAAATTATGATTCATCCCTGTGTCCTCGCATCTCTTATGCAGATATTCATTCTGAACAGACTGCCCACGGCCGCCCGCGCACCTCCTGGGCGCCGGGGGATGTCATGAGCATATTCTATTTCTATTCTACTACATTAATCAGGAATAATTAAGCATGGAATGAACATCCGGAGCAGGCGGGATACCTGAATCCCGAGAATCCGGCCAAAAATGAATCCACAGGCCGGCGCAGAGCCTGAATGGTTACGGCCTTCTGAAACCCCCGCTTCGGTCTGCGCAGATAAAAAAACACCGGAGGAAAATCCCCCGGTGTAAATCTTCATTATCTCTTGAAACCGCTATACTATACGAGCTCCAGGAAAACTACCTCAGAGTTGTCGCCTCTGCGAGGTCCCAGCTTGAGGATTCTGGTGTATCCGCCGTTGCGCTCAGCATATCTCGGAGCAATGTCGTCGAACAGCTTAGATGCAACGTCTTCATCATATACATAGCCCATAACCTGTCTTCTTGCAGCCAGATCTCCGCGCTTTGCGAGTGTGATCAGCTTCTCAGCCTCTCTTCTTGCTTCCTTTGCGCGTGTATCTGTAGTGGAGATTCTCTCCTCTCTGAAGAGATCAGTGACAAGATTTCTAAGCATCGCTTTTCTGTGAGCGGTGTTTCTGCCCAGTTTTCTATATCCCGGCATGTCAATTCTCCTTCCGTTTACTCCTCACTCGGCTTCAGACTGAGGCCGAGCTCGGCGAGTTTATTCTTAACTTCTTCCAGAGACTTTTTACCGAGGTTGCGGAATTTCATCATATCTTCTTCTGTCTTCTCCGTCAGCTCTTCAACCGTGTTGATGTTGGCGCGCTTCAGACAGTTATAAGATCTTACAGAAAGCTCCAGCTCCTCAATGGTCATCTCCAGTGCCTTTTCCTTCTGGTCTTCTTCCTTTTCGACCATGATTTCCATGCTGCCCGTGGAGTCATCCAGCTCAATAAAGAGGGTTAAATGCTCCCGCATGATCTTTGCTCCGATGGATACGCCCTCTTCAGGTGTAACGGAGCCGTCGGTCCAGATTTCAAGGACTAGTCTGTCATAGTCAGTCACCTGACCTACTCGGGTATTTTCAACGGTGAAATTGACTTTTCTGACCGGTGTGTAAATAGAATCCACCGGAATAACAGAAATCGGTGTGCTCTCTGTCTTATTCTGCTCTGCCGGAACGTATCCGCGGCCTCTGGCCAGGTTGATTTCCATAACCAGTGTGGCATTCTCCTCCAGAGTCGCAATATGCAGATCCGGGTTGAAAATCTCAAGACTGTCATCCCCGACAATATCTGCCGCTGTGACTTCCTTCGGTCCGACCGCATTGATGATGACACGCTTGGTGTCCTCACCGTTCAGGCGGACAGCAAGATTCTTCAGGTTCAGAATAATTTCCGTAACGTCTTCTTTAACGCCAGGAATTGTTGAGAACTCATGAAGGATACCGTCAATTTTCACAGAAGTAACTGCTGCTCCCGGCAGGGAACTCAGCAGGATTCTTCTCATCGCGTTGCCCAGAGTCGTACCATATCCTCTTTCAAGAGGTTCTACGATAAACTTTCCATATGTGCCGTCGTCGCTGATTTCTTTGCTTATCGTTGGTTTTTCGATTTCTAACACTAAAAAACCTCCTTTTAATCCAAACGCTATAACCTCCAGCAGGCTATTATTTGGAGTACAACTCGACGATCAGATGCTCTGCGATCGGTGTATCAATATCCTCTCTGGTCGGCAGCACCAGTACCTTACCTTCCAGCTTGTCTACGTCTACAGACAGCCAGGACGGTACAGTAATCTGCATGTCTCTGATTTCCTTAAACTTAGGAGAGTTCTGGCTCTTCTCCTTAACCTTGATGACATCTCCGGCCTTGATCTCCAGGGAAGGAGAGTTAACCTTCTTGCCATTCAGTCTGAAATGACCGTGTACAACCATCTGTCTTGCTTCTTTTCTGGAAGATGCAAATCCCAGTCTGTATACGACATTGTCCAGTCTGCGCTCAAGCAGTACGAGCAGGTTGTCACCGGTAACACCGTTCGCTCTGTCTGCTCTATCGAACAGGTTTCTGAACTGTGTTTCCTGAACACCGTAGAATCTCTTAGCCTTCTGCTTTTCTCTGAGCTGCATTCCGTACTCAGACATCTTATGTCTCATCTGACCATGCTGTCCAGGAGCGTAGCTTTTCTTATCCAGCGCGCACTTAGGGCCGTAGCATCTGTCTCCCTTCAGGAACATCTTCTGGCCTTCTCTTCTGCACAGTCTGCAGTTAGCACATGTATATCTAGCCATAGTTTACTTACTCCTCCCTTCCATCAGACTCTTCTTCTCTTCGGCGGACGGCATCCGTTATGCGGAATCGGTGTGATATCCTTAATCATTGTGATCTCCAGGCCTGCTGCCTGCAGAGCACGGATTGCGGACTCTCTTCCGGAACCCGGTCCCTTAACATAAACTTCAACTGTCTTCAGACCATGCTCCATAGCAGCCTTAGTAGCTGTCTCTGCTGCCATCTGTGCTGCGAACGGAGTGGACTTCTTAGATCCTCTGAATCCGAGGGAACCCGCACTGGACCAGGACAGAGCGTTTCCGTCCATATCTGTCAGTGTTACGAGTGTATTGTTAAAAGTGGACTGAATATGAGCCTGACCCTTCGTAATGTTCTTACGCTGGATCTTCTTTCTTCTAGTCGTTTTGTTCTTCTGATTCTTAGGCATATCTTACGTCCTCCTTCCTTATTTCTTTTTTCTGCCAACAGTTCTCTTAGGACCCTTGCGAGTACGAGCGTTGGTCTTGGTCTTCTGACCTCTAACAGGAAGACTTCTTCTATGTCTGATTCCTCTGTAGCTTCCGATCTCCATCAAACGCTTGATGTTCATGGAAACTTCACGTCTGAGATCACCTTCAACCATGTATTCGCTGTCGATGACCTTTCTGATCTTACCAGCCTCATCCTCAGTCAGATCCTTGACTCTCGTGTCTGGATTAATTCCACACTCTTCGAGGATTTTCTTGGCTGATGTTCTGCCAATTCCATAGATATAAGTGAGTCCGATTTCAACTCTCTTATCTCTCGGCAAATCTACGCCGGCTATACGAGCCATACGCTTCCTCCTTTCCTATCTTCCGTCACTACTCCGGGAGCGATATAGACAGGTGTTCAATGTAATAATAACTGGCATGCAGCCCCGGCACCGCACCCATTACACGCCGTCTCACACTGTAACTCCAGCCGCGGAATTTAACCAGCCATCGGCTTGCAGTATGCAGACAGCAAAAAACAATGTTACTTGCGTAACTCCCATAGTTTACCATGTATTAACAAAAAACGCCAGAATGTTTTTTGTTCTTTTTCAAAAACATCCCGACGTTTCTATTCTGATCTATTATTTTGTATGATCGCTTAACCCTGTCTCTGCTTATGCTTAGGATTCTCACAGATAACCATGACCTTGCCATGTCTCTTGATCACTTTGCACTTCTCGCAGATAGGTTTTACAGAAGCTCTTACTTTCATGTCAACCTCCTATCAAATGCTCCGGTTCGAACAGTTACCAGACAAAGGATACACCTTCAAGGGCGTATTGTCTAGCCTCTGTCTCTCCAGACGATTCTGCCGCGGGTCAAGTCGTAAGGAGAAAGCTCTACCTTAACCTTGTCACCAGGCAGGATCCTGATGTAATTCATTCTGATTTTTCCTGAAATGTGCGCCTCAACCTCGAAACCATTTTCGAGCTTCACCTTGAACATTGCATTCGGCTGTGCGTCGACAACAGTTCCCATAGCCTCAATCACGTCTTTTTTTGCCAAATTCTACACCTCTTTCTTCATGTGTGAAGTTCTGGCCCGTCCGCCTTCTGAAGCTGATTAAGCTTCAAGCGCAGCGGAGACGTTTTTAAACGTCACTGGCAGCGGTGTGGAGCCGTCAATGTTTGCGATGATTCCCGCCTTCTCGTAATAGTCGATCAGCGGTTTTGTCTGCTTGTTATATACGCTGATTCTGTTTGTGGCAGTCTCAACGTTATCATCTTTTCTCTGAACGAGTTCCGATCCGCAGACATCGCAGATGCCTTCCTTCTTAGGAGGCATGCCCGTTACGTGATAGCTTGCGCCACACTTCGGGCACACGCGGCGGCCGGTGATGCGTTCCATGAGGACCTTGTCCTCAACTTCAAGATTAATTACCACGGTAAGCGGCATATCGTGCTGCTTCAGGAATTCATCAAGCTTTTCTGCCTGATGTACAGTTCTCGGGAAACCGTCCAGGATGAATCCCTTCTTGCAGTCGTCCGCCAGAAGACGATCGGTTGCAATCTCAATGACGAGATCATCTGGAACAAGTTCTCCCTTGTCCATGTATTCTTTTGCCTTCTTGCCAAGCGCGGTGCCCTTGCTGATATTCTCTCTGAAAATATCACCGGTGGAGATGTGAGGAATGTTATATTTCTCAACAATCTTAGCTGCCTGTGTACCCTTGCCTGCTCCCGGAGGGCCTAAAAGAATCGTTCTGATCATAATTTCATCTCCCATTCTTTTCCGCACTATTTATTAAGAAAGCCTCGGTAATTTCTCATCAGCATCTGATTCTGCAGCTGCTGTACAGTATCAAGTGCAACTCCTACGGCAATCAGAAGGGATGTTCCGCCGAAACGGATATCCAGTCCGGTGTACTGGGAAACCAGTGTAGGAAGCGTTGCTACAACAGCCAGGAAAATAGCTCCGACAATGGAGATTCTGGACATTACATTGCTCAGATACTCTGTGGTCGGCTTTCCCGGACGAATTCCAGGAATGAATCCGCCATTGGCTTTCATATCTTTAGAAATTTCTACCGGATTAAAGGTAATCGCTGTGTAGAAATAGTTAAAGAAGATAATCAGCGCGACATTCAATACTGCATAAACCCAGACTCCAGGGCTTCCTGCCGGTGACAGGTATTTCTCGCAGAAACTGTAGAACGCAGTATCCGGGAAGAAATACATGATGGTCAGCGGGAACTGGAGCAGTGAAAGTGCAAAGATGATCGGAATTACTCCGGCCTGATTGACTTTCAGTGGAATATGTGTGGACTGTCCGCCGTACATCTTTCTTCCGACAACGCGCTTTGCGTACTGAACCGGAATCTTTCTGGTTCCCTGCTGGATTGCGATAATGCCGACTACTACGACGATCGCAAAGATAATGAAGAGAATCAGAGAAATAACGGACATGGAGCCACCGCTTACCTTGCTTCCGATTTCGGAAATCTGGCTCGGGATTCTGGCAATGATGCCTCCGAAAATCAGCAGTGAAATTCCGTTTCCTACTCCATATTCATTAATCTGCTCTCCCAGCCACATCAGGAATGTTGTTCCTGCAGTCAGGATTAATGTGATTACAATAAAGTTAAAGACCGACTGATTGATAATCGCCTTTCTAAACAGACCGAATGTCAGACCAAGCGCCTGAATGACAGCCAGAACGACTGACATGTAACGCGTGATCTGCGCCATCTTCTTACGTCCTTCCATACCTTCCTTAGCCAGCCGTTCAAAATACGGGAAGGCTACGGTCAGCAGCTGGACGATGATGGATGCCGTAATGTACGGCGTTACACTAAGTGCAAACACAGTAAAGTTTGCAAAAGATCCACCGGAGAACAAGTTGAACAACTCGAGGATGCCCATATTTCCGTTTGTAAACATCTGAGCCAGTACCTCGTGGTTGATTCCCGGAACCGGGATATTGGACCCGATCCGGAATACAACGAGCATCAGTAATGTGAAGATCATTTTACGCCTGAGTTCCTTTACAGTGAAAGCCTGGCGAATGGTCTTTAACATTTCCATTTAAATCACCTCGGCCTTTCCGCCGGCTGCCTCGATCTTCTCTTTTGCACTCTTGGTGAATTTGCTGGCCTGAACAGTCAGCTTCTTCTGGAGCTCACCATCTCCGAGAATCTTAACACCGTCATTGAGCTTCTTAACGACGCCAGCGTCTTTCAAAAGCTCAGGCGTAACAACTGTTCCGTCTTCAAATCTGTTGAGGACATCTACATTGATCGCAGAATACTCTGTAGCGAAAATGTTTGTGAATCCTCTCTTCGGCAGACGTCTGTACAGCGGCATCTGGCCTCCCTCGAAACCAAGTCTTACTCCGCCGCCGCTTCTCTGCTTCTGGCCGTTCATTCCTCTGCCGCCGGTCTTTCCCTGACCAGTTGCATTGCCGCGGCCCTTTCTCTTGCGGGATTTCTTAGCACCTGCTGGTGCAATATAATCATGCAGCTTCATTCTAGTTCGCACCTCCTACTCTATACTTCTTCTACAGTGAGAAGATGCGGAACCTTGGCAACAGCACCGCGTGCTGCCGGTGTGTCATCTAATACAACAGAATGGTGCATCTTCTTAAGTCCCAGTGCTTCAACAACTTTCTTCTGCTTAGGGGAAGCACCAATCGGGCTTTTTGTCAATGTGATCTTAATTTTACCAGCCATTGTCTTCCTCCTGTTATCTCATAATCTCTTCCGGTGTCTTGCCTCTCAGCTTTGCAACACTCTCAACAGTCTTCAGCTCTCTGAGACCTTCCAGTGTAGCCAGGGCAATGTTTCCGGAGTTGTCAGATCCAACGGACTTGGCTCTGACGTCGCGGATACCTGCAGACTCCAGAACTGTACGTGCAGAAGATCCTGCCAGTACTCCTGTTCCGGCTGGAGCCGGCATCAGAAGAACTTTTGCAGCACCGTGTACACCGATGTTTCTGTGTGGAATTGTTGTTCCAACCATTGGAACATAAATCAAATTCTTCTTTGCAGCTTCGGTTGCCTTTCTGACAGCTTCCGGAATCTCAGCAGACTTTCCGAGACCTACGCCAACGTGGCCGTTGTGATCTCCGACTACGATGGTAACGCTGAATCTCATGTTGCGGCCGCCCTTAACAGTCTTGGCAACACGTCTGATGTTGATGATGGTTTCCGTCAGATCAAGCTTGGAAGCATCAATTGTATTACGCATTCTATTTCCTCCTGTTAGAACTTCAGTCCAGCTTCGCGAGCTCCATCTGCGAGTTCCTTAACTCTTCCGTGATACAGGAATCCGCCTCTGTCAAAAGCAACTTCTGTGATGCCCTTTTCCAGTGCTCTCTTTGCAACTGCTTCGCCGACTTTTCTTGCGGCTTCTTTATTTCCGCCGTTCTTGATCTCAGCCTTGATATCCTTATCAAGAGTGGATGCCGCAGCCAGAGTCTTACGAGTTGTGTCGTCTACGATCTGGCATGCGATATTCTTATTTGATCTGAATACGCAAAGTCTCGGCTTTTCAGGAGTTCCGTTCAGGTCTTTTCTCAGTCTGTGATGTCTCTTCAGACGCTTGTCATTCTTACTCATCTTTGCCATTACATTCACTCCTTTCTATTATGCCTTAGCTCCGGTCTTTCCTTCTTTTCTGCGGATGTGCTCGCCGTCATAGCGGATTCCCTTGCCCTTGTAAGGTTCAGGCTTTCTCCACTCACGAATCTTAGCCGCATAATTTCCGACCTGTGCCTTGTCAATACCCTTGATGACAACGGTATTTGCATCAGGAGCTTCAGTTGTAATGCCTTCCGGATCTTCCATCTCTACCGGATGAGAATATCCGAGGTTCATAACAAGCTTATTGCCCTTTTTCTCTACTCTGTAACCAACGCCCTCAACGATCAGCTTCTTCTCATAACCCTTGGTTACTCCATCGATCATGTTAGAAACCAGAGATCTTGCCAGACCATGCTGGGATCTGTCTGTTCTGTCGTCAGAAGCTCTCTTCAGAACGACTTCCTTCTCTTCAACGGATACGCTGATTCTGTCGCTGATTTCCTGGCTGAGCTCGCCCTTAGGTCCCTTAACGGTTACGACATTGCCGTCAACCTTGACCTCGACACCGGCAGGAAGCTCAACAGGCTTATTACCTATTCTTGACATATTCGATTACCTCCTACCAAACATAACAAATGACTTCGCCGCCGATTCCCTGTTTTCTAGCGTCCTTGTCGCTCATTACTCCGTTGGATGTGGAGATAACAGCGATTCCGAGTCCGCCGAGAACCTTAGGAACCTCGTTTGCATGAGCGTAAACTCTCATACCAGGCTTGGAAATCCTCTTAATTCCAGTAATAACTTTCTCTTTGTTGGCACCGTACTTCAGTGTTACGTGAATGTTCTTCTGAACGTTTCCGCTGTCAACAACTTCATATCCTGCGATATATCCCTCATCAAGGAGAATCTGGGCGATTGCCTTCTTCATTCTTGTTGCAGGGAAATCGACAGTTTCATGACCAACAGAATTGGCATTTCTGATTCTCGTGAGCATATCCGCGATTGGATCTGTCATTGTCATTACGCTATTCTCCCTTCTGGTATGTTTACCAACTTGCTTTCTTTACGCCCGGAATTTCTCCTTTATACGCAAGCTCTCTGAAGCAGACTCTGCAAATTCCGTACTTCTTGAGAACGGAGTGCGGACGTCCGCAAATCTTACATCTGGTATATGCGCGAGTCGCATACTTAGGCTTTCTCTGCTGCTTTACCTTTAAAGACTTTTTAGCCATTACACCCTCCTAGTAAACTACTTCTCAAACGGCATGCCCAGGAGCTCGAGAAGCGTTGCTGCCTCTTCGTCTGTCTTGGCCGTTGTAGTAAATACAATGTTCATTCCCTTGATCATATCTACTTCATCGTAGTTGATCTCCGGGAAGATCAGCTGCTCCTTAACGCCCATGGAGTAGTTGCCTCTTCCATCGAAGGAATTGCGGCTAACGCCTCTGAAGTCTCTTACACGCGGAAGAGAAACATTGAAAAGCTTGTCCATGAAGTAATACATATTGTCGCCGCGGAGTGTAACCTTGGCACCTACCGGCTGACCCTGTCTTACCTTGAAGTTCGCGATGGACTTTCTTGCCTTTGTTACAACCGGCTTCTGTCCAGCGATTGCAGCGATCTCGTTAACTGCAGACTCGAGAACCTTGGAATTATCCTTGGCCTCTCCAAGTCCCATGTTGATCGTTACCTTGGTAATCTTAGGAACTTCCATTACATTTGCATAATGGTACTTTTCCTGAAGCTGCTTAAATACTTCATTCTTATAAGTATCCTTTAATCTGGCTGTCATACGTTCCCCCTCCTTTCTTAGTCTAATACGGCTCCGGTCTTCTTATTAACTCTGACCTTTACGCCGTCCTTGAATGCATAGCCGACCTTAACAGCCTGCTTGCTCTTTTCGTCATAATACATTACATCGGAAACATCGATAGGACCTTCGACGTGCTTGATCTGAGCAGCTTCTGTTCTGGTCTGCTTCTGATGCTTGGCCTGAACGTTAACGCCCTTAACGACCACTCTGTGCTCCTTAGGCATAGCCTTCAGGACTTTTCCGGTCTTGCCCTTGTCTTTTCCGGTAATAACGATTACCATATCATCTTTTTTAATACGCATTCGTTACTCCCTCCTACAGTACTTCCGGAGCAAGTGACACGATCTTCATGAAGCCAGCGTCTCTCAGCTCTCTGGCAACAGGTCCGAAAATACGTGTTCCTACCGGAGTCTTATCTTCTTTACTCTTAATGATAACCGCAGCGTTCTGATCGAAACGAACGTAGCTTCCGTCAGCTCTTCTTGTTCCCTTCTTGGATCTTACGACAACGGCTCTTACAACGTCGCCCTTCTTGACAACGCCGCCTGGTGTAGCTTCCTTAACTGCGCAAACAATGATGTCTCCAATGTTCGCATACTGACGGCTCGTTCCGCCCAGAATGCGGATGCAGAGGAGTTCTTTTGCACCTGAGTTGTCCGCGACTTTCAGTCTTGTTTCTGTCTGAATCATGCTCTGGCGCCTCCTTATTTAGCCTTCTCAACGATCTCGACCAGTCTCCATCTCTTGTCCTTGGACAGCGGTCTGGTCTCCATGATTCTGATACGATCGCCTACTCTGCACTCGTTATTCTCATCGTGAGCCTTTACCTTCTTCGTCCTCTTTACAGACTTTCCGTAAAGGGAATGTCTAACGAAGTCTTCGAATGCAACGACAACAGTCTTGTCCATCTTGTCACTGACAACGACGCCGACTTTTGTTTTTCTGCTGTTTCTTTCGTCTGCCATTTTACATCCTCCTTCCGGTTAAGCCTGGACCTGATCCAGCTCTTTCTCTCTGATAATTGTCTTTACTCTGGCGATGTTTCTCTTGACTTCTCTCATCTGAACAGGATTGTCAAGCTGACCAGTTACATGCTGGAATCTGAGGTTGAACAGCTCTTTCTGCATTTTTTCGAGTTCTGCACTCAGCTCAGCATCTGTCATCTCTCTAATCTTATTTAAATCCATTATGCTTCACCGCCTTCTGCCTTTTCCGGCTCCTTCTTTACGAACTCGGACTTGATCGGCAGCTTGTGACCAGCCAGTCTCATAGCCTCTCTTGCCTGTTCCTCAGTAACTCCGCCGATCTCGAACATAACTCTGCCCGGCTTAACAACTGCTACCCAGTACTCCGGGGATCCTTTTCCGGAACCCATACGTACTTCAGCCGGCTTCTTTGTTACAGACTTATGTGGGAAGATCTTAATATATACCTTACCACCACGTTTTGTGTATCTGGTCATTGCGATTCTGGCAGCCTCGATCTGGTTGGATGTGATCCATCCGCACTCATCTGCCATCAGACCATAATCACCATATGTTACGGTATTGCCCTTGGTGGCCTTACCCTTCATTCTTCCTCTCTGAACTCTTCTATGCTTAACGCGCTTAGGCATCAACATGGCGATGTTCCTCCTTTCAACTTATATTATTCGTTTGTCTCCTGTGTTTCTGCCGGAGCAGCTTCTGCCTGCTCTGCCTTAGGAGCTGCCTTAGGAGTCTTTCTCTTTCTCGGGTTGACAGCCTTTGCAGCTCTGTGATCGTCTCTGCGGTCGAATCTTCTTCTGCCGCGGCGGTCATCTCTTCTGCCTCTTCTGTCGCGTCTGCCGCCTTCGCGCTTGTCCTCGCGAATTGTGCTCTGCAGACCACCGTCGAGAATCTCACCATGATTGATCCAAACTTTAACGCCGATTCTTCCGTAAGTAGTATCAGCTTCTGCGAATCCATAGTCGATGTCCGCTCTCAGTGTATGCAGAGGAACATTTCCTTCGCTGTACTGCTCCTTACGTGCAATTTCAGCTCCGCCAAGTCTTCCGGAGCAGAGAATCTTGATTCCCTTGGCACCGGACTTCATTGTTCTTCCGATCGCCTGCTTCATCGCTCTTCTGAAGGAGATTCTGTGCTCCAGAGCTTCTGCAACGCTCTCAGCTGTCAGCTGAGCATCCATCTCGCTTCTTCTTACTTCCTCGATGGAGATGCTGATCTTCTTATCTGTCATCTTTTCGAGATCAGCCTTCAGCTGATCGATACCAGCTCCGGATCTTCCGATGACCATTCCCGGACGAGCTGTGGAGATGACAATACGCATTTTATTATCTCCGGATCTCTCGATAATGATGTGAGAAACACCGGCACTGTAAAGCTTTTTCTTAATGTAGGTTCTGATGTTGTGATCCTCTGCGAGGTAATCAGCGAACTGATCCTTTCCAGCATACCACTTGGAATCCCAGTCCTTGATAACGCCTACTCTTAACCCATGCGGGTTTACCTTCTGACCCATTCAATGAACCTCCTGACTTAATCTCTCTCCTTAAGAGTAACCGTTACATTGCTGGATCTCTTAAGGATTACTGATGCTCTGCCCTGGGAACCTGCTCTCCATCTCTTCATGGTCGGTCCCTGGTTTGCACTGATCTCTGCTACATATAAATTATCCGGATTCATGTCAAAATTGTTTTCAGCGTTAGCTGCTGCAGATTCAACAACTTTCTCTACAATTTCAGAACCTTTTCCTGGCGTGAATCTGAGAATATTCAGTGCCTCGTTCAAGTCTTTTCCTCTTACCAGGTCGGTAACAGGCTTCAGCTTAATAGGAGACATTCTGACATATTTTGCCGTTGCTTTTGCTTCCATTTCCTATCTCCCTTTCTATTTAGCCTTTGTCGCCTTATCTGCTGCGTGACCTCTGAATGTTCTGGTAGGAGCGAACTCTCCGAGCTTGTGTCCAACCATGTCTTCAGTAATATATACAGGCACATGCTTTCTGCCGTCATGAACAGCAATGGTATGTCCTACGAACTGCGGGAAAATCGTGGAGGATCTGGACCAGGTCTTTACGACTTTCTTCTCGTTCGCTGCATTCATCTCTTCTACAGCCTTCAGCAGCTTAGGATCTACGAAAGGGCCCTTCTTAATCGATCTGCTCATTTATTCGTGCTCCTTCCTACTATTTATCATTTCTTCTCTTTACGATATATTTATTGGAGTCCTTGTTCTTCTTTCTGGTCTTATAACCAAGAGCAGGCTTACCCCAAGGAGTAACCGGGCTCTTACGGCCGATAGGAGCACGTCCTTCACCACCACCATGCGGATGGTCGTTCGGGTTCATGACAGAACCTCTTACTGTAGGTCTCCAACCCATGTGTCTTCTTCTTCCGGCTTTACCAATCTGAATATTGGAATGCTCACCATTGCCGACTTCGCCGACAGTAGCTCTGCATACAGCCAGAACGTTTCTCAGCTCTCCGGAAGGCAGTCTCAGCAGTGCGTACTTTCCTTCCTTAGCCATCAGCTGTGCGCCGTTACCAGCGGATCTTACCAGCTGTCCGCCCTTTCCAGGCTTCATCTCGATGTTGTGTACCAGAGTACCAACCGGGATGTTTGCGAGCGGCAGGCAGTTTCCAACCTGAATATCGGAGTCCGGTCCGGAAACTACTGTTGCACCGACTTTCAGTCCTTCCGGTGCGAGGATGTATCTCTTTTCACCGTCTGCGTAGTTGATCAGAGCGATGTTAGCGGATCTGTTCGGATCATACTCAATCGTAGCAACTTTTCCAGGAATGTTGTCCTTGTTGCGCTTGAAGTCGATGATTCTGTACTTCGGTCTAACTCCGCCGCCTCTGTGACGAACGGTGATCTTACCACGCGTATTGCGGCCTGCGTGCTTCTTCAGAGTAACCGTAAGGGATTTCTCCGGAGTGCTGGCAGTGATTTCCTCAAACGTGGAGACCGTCATTCCTCTGAGACCCGGGGTTGTTGGATTATACTTCTTGATTCCCATTGATTACAACCTCCTAAATATTACAGACTCGAGAAGAACTCGATCTCTTTACTGTCTTCCGTAAGAGTAACAATTGCCTTTTTATAAGCAGCTGTTCTTCCGACGGTTCTTCCCATTCTCTTTAACTTTCCGTTTACGTTCATGATGTTGACTCTTGCTACAGTGACATCGAAGATCTCTTCAACTGCGTTCTTTACAGCAGTCTTGTCAGCGTCTACAGCAACCTTGAACGTGTACTTTTTGTCTGCAGTCAGGTCCATGCTCTTTTCAGTGATGACCGGCTTCAGAATAACGTCGTAAGCGGATCTCATTATAAGTACACCTCCTCGATCTTCTTTACAGCTTCCTGTGTAACGATGAAGCTTGTGTAGTTTACAATCTCATAAACGTTCATGTTGGAAGCCAGGACAGTTCTTACTCCCGGGATGTTGGCAGCAGAACGAACTACGTTCTCATCCTTCTCTGCAGTAACGATCAGCGCCTTGTTTGCTGCGTTGATGTTCTTCAGTGTTGCTGCCATCTCCTTAGTCTTAGGAGCGTCCATCTTCAGCTCATCCAGTACGATGATCTCGCCGTCTGCTACCTTAGCGGACAGTGCGGAACGGAGAGCCAGTCTCTTGACTTTCTTCGGAACGGAATATCTGTAGTCTCTCGGCTTTGGAGCGAATACGATACCACCACCGATCTGTGACGGGTCTGTTGTGCTTCCCTGTCTGTGACGGCCTGTTCCCTTCTGTCTGAACGGCTTTCTTCCGCCTCCTCTGACTTCGGCTCTGGTCTTTGCGGACTGTGTGCCCTGTCTCTGGTTGGCAAGATAATTCTTTACAACTTCATGAACGGCATTCTCGTTTGGCTCGATGCCGAATAATTCATCATTCAACTCAATTGTTCCGGCTTCCTGTCCGGCCATGTTGAGCATCTTAACTGTTGCCATTGCGCGTCCTCCTTTCTCAGCTATTCCTATTTGTCATCCTGACCTTTAACGGCATATCTGATTTTCAGCAGACCGCCTCTGCCGCCCGGAACAGCGCCCTTGACAAGCATAAGATTTCTGTCAGTATCAATTTTTACCAGTTTAACATTCTGAACAGTGACTGTGTCGCGGCCCATTCTTCCCGGACCGTCGTTTCCAGGGAATACTCTGGAAGGATATGTCGCTGCTGCCAGGCCTCCGGCAAGTCTCTTGTGCTTGGAGCCGTGGCTCATCGGTCCTCTGCTGTGACCGTGTCTCTTGATGTTGCCCTGTGTTCCCTTACCCTTGGATACGCCGGTGATGTCCAGTTTCTTTCCTTCTTCGAAGTCAGCAACTGTAATCTCCTGTCCAAGTTCGTAAGTCTCTCCCTCGTCGTTTCTGAACTCTGCCAGATACTTCTTAGGAGCTGTCTCACTCTTGGCAAAGTGACCAGCCATCGGCTTGTTTACACGGTGTGCCTTCTGGTCTTCATATCCGACCTGAACGGCATTGTATCCGTCAGTTTCAACAGTCTTGATCTGTGTAACGACTTCAGGACCAGCCTGGATGACCGTTACCGGAATAACTTCACCGGTCTCGGCGAAAATCTGTGTCATTCCGACTTTCTTTCCAAGAATTGCTTTCATATATGTTCCTCCAATTCTTACAGCGGATGGAACCTTGCGGATCCATCATACTAAGTGCTCATAGCGGACCGAAGCTGCACCGGTCATTCTGAGCCTTCTTACAGCGGGAGACATCCGGGTCATGAACGCCTCCATACTAAGGGAGTGTCCCTTACAGCTTGATCTCAATGTCAACTCCAGCCGGCAGATCAAGCTTTGTCAGCGCATCTGTTGTCTGCAGTGTGGCATTGGTTATGTCGATCAGTCTCTTGTGGGTTCTCTGCTCGAACTGCTCTCTGCTGTCCTTATACTTATGAACCGCACGAAGGATTGTTACGACCTCTTTCTCTGTCGGCAGCGGAATCGGTCCGGAAACCTCAGCTCCGGTCTTCTTTGCTGTCTCGACGATCTTGGCTGCGCTCTGATCCAGCAGTGCGTGATCATAAGCCTTCAGCCTGATTCTGATTTTCTGTAATTCGCTCATGTGTTCCTCCTGTTTCTTTTTTGGTACTGTTTTCGCTATTCTCGTACGAGGGGCTCCAACGCCTGCATTTCAACGTGCGTTTCGCTTGTATCCCTTGCACACGCTCATGTGCGTTTCCATGAAAAAACGCACAAAAGAAAAGCCGGCGAGCTCCTTCGCCCCTGTCCAGCAGGGACAATTCTCCGCGGAAATTACCTGATAGCTCAGCAACTTCCCGCATCTTCGCCTTATACAAGCTTTTCCAGTATAAACGATGTACATGATAAATGCAAGGGATTTTTGATCTTTTTTCGGGATTTTTTTCGATCGCCGCTTTGCCAATTCAAGTAATCATAACCATTTCAGCCGCCGGCTCTTTGACACGTATCCACGCGTACCTATTTTACTCTCTTTTTACGGCTGTTTTCATTGGAAATTGAGCATTTTCTGTCATTTTTCTGTTGTGTATACACAATTTCCTGCCCCCGCAGATTTTTCTCCTGTATTTCCTTTCTCCTTGTACCGTTCAGAGATAAAATCCGGGTTAAATGCACGTAAAAACGGAGCCCCGCAGGGCTCCGCTTCTGTCTGGTTCTATTTCTTTATTCTGTGGAAACGTTTTCATAAACCACCCGGTACACCCACGGAACTCCGCCTGCCTGGCGGAACATCTCCCCAATTTCTGCATTTCCACGGCGGGCAGCATGGGTTTAATAATTCTCCGGCTTTACCTGGAAGAATGCCTGCGGGTGCTTGCATACAGGGCATACCTTCGGTGCCTCTTCAGCAACAACCTGATATCCGCAGTTTCTGCACTGCCACAGAACCTTTTCCTTCTTCTCGAATACTTCGCCGTTCTTCACGTTCTCAGCCAGCTTGCGATATCTCTTCTCATGCTCAGCCTCTACAGAAGCAACGCCGTCGAATGCTGCAGCGATGTCATCGAATCCCTCAGCTCTCGCCTCTTCAGCCATCTTCTTATACATGTCTGTCCACTCGTAGTTCTCACCGGCAGCAGCGTCCAACAGGTTCTCCTCTGTTGTTCCGATTCCCTGCGCAAGCTTGAACCAGAGCTTTGCATGCTCCTTCTCATTATCGGATGTCTCCTGGAAGATTGCAGCGATCTGCTCGTATCCTTCCTTCTTCGCCTTGGAAGAGTAGTAACGATACTTATTTGTTGCCTGAGACTCGCCTGCGAATGCCGTCCACAGATTTTCCAGTGTTTTTGTTCCCTTAAGATCCTTCTTCATTTTCATTTCCTCCGTCAGTTCATTATTTTAGATTCTAAAGTTTAAATGTGACAAAATTAATTCTGCAAGGATGCTCCCGCCGGACGAGCCGGCGGTTTTCCGCTGTACCGCGTATCAGTGCATCTGTTCATTACCAGAACCGCCGGCTTTCTTGCTCAGGCAGGCATTGCATGTTCCCTGCAGAAGCGTCTTTCCGATTCTCACGTTCTCGTCCTGAATACCGAACGTCTTCACAATCATCTTATGAAGCTCTTTAAACTGCTCCGGCTCCGCTTTCAGATCGATGATCCGTCCGCATTCCATGCACTCCATATGCCAGTGATCACTGGTATCGGCGTCATAATGCTCTACATTTCCCGGCGAGATGATCTTCTGTATCTCTCCGTTCTCCGCAAGAGCATTCAGATTCCTGTACACCGTCGCAATACCGATGGAAGGCATCTCTCGTTTCGCCTGTTCATAAACCCACTGGGCCGTCGGATGTGTCTTGGTACTTCTCAGCACATCCATAATCAGGCTCCGCTGTTTTGAATACCTCACTTGTTTTCTCCTTTCTGATAACGATTATCATTATAATAATCTTCCTCCGGTGTTTTGTCAAGCGGTTTTTAGGAAATATTTATTTTTGTTTTTACTTTTAATTTCAAGGAATGTAGGTATATAATATATATGCCGGACGGACAAAGCTCACCCGCCCAGGGGAAAGCCAGAAACCATCCGTTCCGGAAAGACAACTATCCGACTAACTTAAACTTAACCAATATACAACAGGAGGAAAACAAACATGGAACTTTTTAAATGTAACAGCTGCGGAACAATGGTATTTATGGCACACAAGGGACACTGCAATCCGTCCTGCTGCGGAAAGCCGATGGAACTGCTCGAGCCAAATACAGTAGATGCCGCTCAGGAAAAGCACGTTCCGGCAGTAACCGTTGACGGAGACCGCGTATGTGTCAAGGTCGGAAGCGTAGAGCATCCGATGACCGATGAACATTACATCCAGATGATCATGCTTGAGACAGACAAGGGAAGCCTGCAGGTAAGACACCTGACACCGTCCGACAAGCCGGAAGCAGAGTTCGTCGCTGCTCCGGGAGAGAAGCCGGCAGCGGTTTACGAGTACTGCACCCTGCACGGACTCTGGAAAACAGAACTTTAATCCACGCAGAGCCGGCGGCTCACTCCGGCATATAAACGTTTTCAACAAATCTTATCATCATACTTGCTCAGTCAAAAAGACCGCCCGCCGGGATTTCCCGGCAGACGGTCTTTTTTCTCTATTCATCAGCTGACAAATATACTGCCGCCGATAAACTCACGCAGAATAGAATTGTTGACAATCACGGAATCATCCGGAATCGTCTCAAAGAAATGCAGGAATTTCATCATCCTGCTCGCCTCCGCATAGGACGGATCATCCAGCGGCACAGAACGCAGCAGCGGTTCCGCGTACTTCTTCAGCACGGCGATTTCATAAACCAGATAGGAATTAAACAGCACATCCGCTTCACTGCTGTATGGGAAGATATTCACATCCTCACCGGCACGGACTTTCGGCCACTCCTGAATGGTCTCCGACGCACTGTGCCCGCGGAACTGGTAATCTCTCACCAGTCTTCTGAGCAGACGCTCATCGGTAGTCGGCACACGGTTGTGCTCATCCACATTCAGCTGCGTCAGCGGGCTGATGTAGATCTTGAATTTTTCTTCATCCGGAATGCCTTCTGTCAGCTTTCCGTTCAGTCCGTGAATGCCTTCAATGACAACCGGCTGACCAGGGCGCAGAGAAGTGATATGTTTTCCGTATTCCTTATGACCCGTCAGGAAGTTAAATACAGGAAGATCAACTTCCTTTCCTTCCAGCAGATCATTCATATTCTGCGTAAACAGATCACGGTCGATCGCTCTGAATCCTTCATAATCCGGATCGCCGTTCTCATCCAGCGGCGTCTCGCCACGCTCTTTGAAATAATCATCCGTACTCAGACAGATCGCATCCAGGCCGTTGACCTTCAGCTGCACCTTCAGCCGTCTCGCAAAGGTCGTCTTTCCAGATGAAGAAGGACCCGCGATCAGGATAATCCGCTTTCTCAGCTGCCGGATCTGGTCGGCGATCTCCGCAATCTTCTTCTCCTGCAGCGCTTCTGCTACCTGGATCAGGTCATTGGCCTTCCCGTCCCGGATCTGTTCATTCAGATCGGCCACGTAATTAACATCCAGCAGACGATCCCAGCGCGTCTGCTCGCCAAAGGCCTGATACAGCTTCGGCTGGTTACGGTACTCCGGAATCCGGTCAGGCTCATGGCTGTTCGGAAAACGGAGAAGAACTCCGTAGCGGTATCCCCGCAGCTCAAAACATTTAATATATCCGGTGGAAGGAACCATAAGGCCGTAGGCAAACTGTGCATATCCGTCCAGCGTATAGAGTTTCAGCCGGAAATCCCTGCTGAATTCATGCATCAGCCGGACAGTATTGTTCATATAGCCCTGCCGGCCGATGATCTCGCTGATTTCTTCACTTGTCTTGAATTCCTTCTTAAACGGAATATCCTGATCAATCAGTTCCTGCATCCGGCTGCGGATCTTATCCACCGTTTCTTCCGGCACCGGGCTGATTCCCTTCAGCTCAATATATAAGCCCTGATTCAGTGAGTTGGCGACTTCCACCTGAACACCGTCCAGAACTTCATTTGCAGCTGTAATAAAAATCATGGTCAGGCTATCCTGGTAGACATAACAGGCAGCCTGGGTCCGCATATCCAGCAGTTCCACATCGCACTCGTGCTCCAGCTGAAAGCGCAGTCCCTCATATTTACAGTCCACACGCGCTCCCAGCACCGTATACGGAAGCTGGTCTTTCATCTGCTTATATAATTCTTCTATGCTCATTCCGCGTTGAATATCAATTTTCTGATATTTCCCGTTTGGTTCTGTTTTTAATCTGATTCTCATTCTATTCTCACCTCTTGAAATCCGGCTATTGTCGGAAATGTCTCTCATTACGATTCAATGATACCACATCAGAGGGGAAATACAACGCAGACCGCAAAATATCGATCAATAAAATAATTATTTCATATTTTTATCACGTATCCATTTCCGTATGATCACCTGATCGTCTGACTCTGCAAAGCAGCAGCTTCCGGGCTGCCGGTCTGCTGCAGCATCCCGGGATTTTCCAGCAGAAGGGTATCCGGATTCTTTTCCGGTCCGCAATGCTCTTCCTGGGCAGGAGTATTCTGCGCAGCTGCCTGTTTCTGGTATTCTTCTCTCTGGACTTCTGCAGAAGCTGCATCATTCTGCACAGATCCAGGTCTGTAATTGTCTTCCTCTGGCAGGGAATTACGCATTTCCTCCTGCTTCCGGCAGCGCTCTGCAGCGTCAGATTCACGCATAGCTTCTTCATAGCGCTGATACAGATCCACCAGTGTCTGCATTTCTTCCTGATACAGAGTCGCCCCTCGTCCCATATGAGAATGATCCTGCGACCAGTCTCGGATATCAAATTTTGCCGGTTCCCGTCCGTTCCAGCAGACAATGTTCAGCTCCTTTTTCCATCCGTTGTTCTTTTCTGTGATGACGCCCAGTCTCTCTCTGATATCGAATGAAAAATCCGTCTTTTCATTATAATTTCTCATGTTCTCGTTTTATCCCCTTTCTCATTTTATTTTGTCGCAATTTACTAACGCCGAAATGATATGCCCATATCGTACCAATTCTGTTAAATACTGTCAATAGATTTATATGAAAAAGCGCAGCCGGGAAGGAGTCACTCTTTTCCCAAACTGCGCATCATAACGTCTATCGTCATTCGGCGATCAGTCAGCAGTTCCAACGACCTGCACGCACAAAATCTCTGGCGGATTGTTCAGCCGGAGGGGGAAGGAACTGTTGCCGAGCCCCCTGCTGATGTACATGGTGGATGTCCCAAAACGGTGGCAGCCGCTGGTAAGTGCCGGCAGGATTCCCTGGTCCGGCGCGAACAGTCCGCGTCCTCCCGGAAGGCAGAACTGCCCGCCGTGAGCGTGCCCGGAGAAGATCAGTTCTGGATGTCCGGCTGAATAATAGCGGAGATACTGCGGTTCGTGGGCCAGCAGAATTCTGAGGGCGCCGGCCTCTTCCCCGCGGTAGGCTTTCCGGTCGCCGAATGCCTCACGGATCTGGCGCACAACCTTCGGAATGGCAAAGCCGTGTTTTCTGGTGCGGTGCCCGCTCCCTGCACGCTGCCTTCTGGCCTGAAACATCGTGTACTCGGAAAGTCCTGCGATATTCACCCTGATTCCGCCGAATTCCGCGATCTCATTCCGGTCCATCAGCACATGCACGCCGCGCTTCTCCAGCGATTTATACAGATCTGCTGCCTCATCACCCACGAGATCTGCTTCATGGTTTCCGTTCACGTAATACACCGGCGCCAGTTTCAAAAAGCCGTTCACAGCCCGCTCCGCCGCCAGAAAGTCCGTATGGCTCCGGTCCACCAGATCCCCCGTGATCACGATCATGTCCGGTCCGCATGCCGATACCGCGTCCAGAAGATCCTTCTGTTTCTCGCCGAAATACTCACTCTGCAGGTCAGAAACCTGCACAATGGTAAACATATCTCCGCACTTTCCGCGGCTCGTGTAATACGTATGTTTCGATGTCACAATCGTCTTATTGCATTTTTTTAGGATTCGATTCATCGTTTATTCTCCTACAGGTCCACTTCGAGCAGAATCGGCGCATGGTCCTGCCGCGCACCAGAATCCACCATTTCGGACTTCAGCAGCTTCTCCCGGATACGGTCACTGACCAGGAAATAGTCGATTCTCCAGCCGGAGTTGTTAATTTTACTGGTCCGTACGCGCTGCGCCCACCAGGAATAAGCTCCCTTCACCGGACCATGCAGGAAACGAAAGCTGTCGGTAAAGCCTTTCGCAAGCAGATTCGTGAAACCGGCCCGCTCTTCATCTGTGAAGCCTGCGGACATATGATTATTCTCTGGATGGGCAAGGTCGATCTCCTCATGGGCGACGTTGAAATCGCCGCAGGCGATGACCGGCTTCTCCTGATCCAGACGGCTTAGATAATCTGCGTAGCAGGCATCCCATTTCTGCCGGTCCGGCAGCCGCTGAAGCTCGCCGCCCGCATTCGGGGTATAGACGTTCACGAACCAGAAGCCGCCAAAGTCCAGTGTCAGCAGACGTCCTTCCTGGTCCATCGTATCCGGCGCACCGATTTCCGGCACAGTTCTCTCAGCATGGAGCCCCTCACGATAGAGAATCATCGTGCCGGCGTATCCTTTCCGGGCAGGCGGCTGGGAACTGACCCACTCAATCTGATAAGCCGGGAAATATTCTTCCAGGATTTCCAGGTGCTTCTTTGTCGGTCCCTTCACAGAGAGCTTGGTCTCCTGAATCGCAAAGACATCCGGCTTCTCACTGCTGATCGTCTGCAGTACATCCCGGGACAGAACGGCCCGCGCCGAGTCCGATGTCAGCGCAGCGTTCAGCGAATCTATATTCCATGATATGAATTTCAGCATATTACTGTTTCCTCCTTATGTCGTAATTCACAGGCATCATTCATTATACCCTTGAATGCAGTGAAGAGACTAGTCCTTCTAACGAAAATACTCCTCTTCAGACCATCCTGATCTAAAGAGGAGTATTTTTCAGCCATGCAAATATGAGACGCTGTCCGTCCCGTCCTGCCCTGTTTCCGGGGCATCTGAATAATGGAGCGGGTGAGGAGAATCGAACTCCCGACCCGAGCTTGGGAAGCTCGTATTTTGCCATTAAACTACACCCGCAGAAGCTGCTGACGGAGGAGCCTCCCGCTCTCCCGTCAACAGTATTCATTATACTATCAATTCATGACTGCATCAAGAAAATTATATGCACGCCGTAATTAACGCTGTGCATCCATGACAGCCTTTACCTTTGCCGGAATCATGCGGCACTGGTCGATTGGAATGGCAGCCAGGGAAACACGCAGTCCGTCTCCGAACGGAATGATAAAGATGCCTTCCTTCTCCATTTCTCTTCCCAAGGACTTCGGGTCATCGCAAGGAATAACGGCAAAGAATCCGCCGTCGAACGGCATGATCGGAAGACCGGCTTCCTTTGCCGCTTCTTCAAACGCGCGGCCTCTTGCCAGCAGCATGTCGCGGATTTCCGCGCGCTCGGCAGTTACCTTGTCCAGGAGGTTTTTGTCCGCAAAAATTCTCTCGATGATGCTCTGGCCGACTCTCGGGCTGTTGGACCAGCTTGCTCTTGCGGAGAACTCGCAGACGCGTACGAACTCCTCTGCTTCTTCCTCTGTCTTGCTGAATCCAATCAGTGCTCCGCAGCGCATTCCGTAAAGGGTAAATGTCTTGGAAAGGCTGAATGCCAGCATCGGCTTGACGTTCTCCGGAAGCTCTTCCAGGAACGGCAGGAAGGAGCGCGCCTTGTCCTCGTCGCCGGCAAAATCAATGTATGCGGTGTCGACGAGCAGGGCAATCTTCTTCTCCTTCGGCTGTGAGGACAGAATACCAATTACCTCTTTCCACTCTTCATCGGTCATGCAGTACCCGGTCGGGTTCTGCGCCGGTGTGTTCAGGATCATCAGGAGGGAATCCTGCTTCTTCAGCAGTTCTTCAACGACAGCCTTGAAGTCTTCTGTGTTGAATTTTCCGGCCTTGTCGAAGAGGCGGAAGGTCGCGGTTCCTCTTCCGAGCTCATCGGCGATCTTTCCGTAAGGACCCCAGTGCCAGTCTGCAACCAGGATCTTGTCTCCGCGCTGTGTGTAGTTTCCGACTGCCAGACGGATGGAGCCTGTCCCTCCAGGGCTGGCAACGGCTCTGACGTAACCCTTCGGCTGGTAGTTCTTCAGTGCAGCCTGGATAACCGCCTTGCGGAATCCCGGTGTGCCGCCGATCGGTGCGTACGGTGCATATTCCTCAGGAGTCAGTTCATGGAATACCTTGTCTACGGAAGACAGTACGAGCAGCTCGCCCTGATCGTCCAGCAGCATGCCGACGGTTGCGTTGCAGACCTTATCCTTTCCTTTTTCCGCAATCATTGCGTTTGCTCTTCCGCTGACTGCGAAAATCGTATCCTCTGTTGGAATGGTTCTGCCATTCTCCTGTGCCAAGATATACTCTGACATGAAATGCCTCCTTTTGTGATGTCTGCAGTAGTAATTGTCCCGGGCCATACAGGCCCTGTTTGTTCCGATTATAACGCGGAGCCGCCTTCACTTTCAAGTGGGTCCAGGATTCTTACGCGGATGAAATGTATGTTTTTCCCCCGCGCGCTGAATTTATCTTCATACTCTGTCGTCACAATCTGGTCTTCTGGCAGGTCCTTATGAAGATCGTGGGACAAAAAGTCCACGCTCATCAAGGGATTAGCCTTGAATTGTTCTTCCGAATATGCGAATAAATCATCATTATCGGTTTTAAACTCTATAAAGCCGCCCGGTTTTACCACACTGGCAAACTCCCCGAGCATCCGCGGGCTGGTCAGGCGGCGTTTTTCATGACGCGGCTTCGGCCACGGGTCACTGAAATTCAGATACAGGCCGTCGATCTCACCTTTTTCGAAAAAATCCCTGGCATCGTGAACGTACTGCAGAATGAAGCGGACATTTTCACATTCTGCCGCTTTCGCTTTCCGCAGTGCGTAGAAACCGACACTTCCCTGACCCTCGATGGCCAGATACAGATTCTCCGGATGCAGGGCAGACAGTCTGGTAATGAACTGACCCTTCCCGCAGCCGACTTCCGCGTAGAGCGGGCGGGACTTCAGCTCTTCTCCGCTCAGCGGTTTTCTTTCCTCATGAAAGAGAGGCTCCCGGAATGCATCCCTCCAGCAGCCTTTCTGTTCCAGCGGATTGGAAATCAGCTGGCGTTCATATTCTTTCAGTCTCTCATCCAAGTTCTTGATATGTCTCTGTCTCATATTTCCTCTTAAATATCTGACGGAACCAGAATCCGCTCAACGATAACAACGGCCAGAAATGCAAGCAGCAGAATCATGCTGATGACATCCGCCTTGTGAAAGCGCATCTCGTGCAGGCGCGTTCTCCCTTTGCCGCCTCTGTAGCAGCGGGACTCCATGGCCATGGCCAGATCCTGCGCGATGCGGAATGCGCTGACGAACAGCGGAATCAGGATCGGCACCAGAGACTTGGCTCTGCGTACGATGTTTCCGGACTCAAAGTCAGCACCCCTCGCCTGCTGTGCCTTCATGATCTTATCGGTCTCATCCAGCAGGGTCGGGATAAATCTCAGCGCAATAGACATCATCATCGCAATGTCATGGGCCGGCAGTCCGATGCGTTCAAACGGGCTCAGCAGCCGTTCAATTCCATCGGTCAGCCGGATCGGCGTCGTGGTCAGCGTCAGCAGAGACGAGCCGATAATCAGCAGAATCAGGCGGATTGCCATGAATACTGCGGTGATCACGCCTTCCATGGTGACTTTCAGCGGCCCGATCGTCCAGATCACCCGGCCGTCTACCATGAAGATGTTCAGCAGGAAGGTGAACAGGAGAATCAGAATGATCGGCTTCAGTCCGCGCATGATGAAGCCGAGCGGAACTCTGGATACGATGACACAGGCCGCCAGCACTCCCGCACAGATGGCAAATCCGATAAAATTGTTGACGATAAACAGCTCGACGATAAAGAGCAGCGTCGCGGTTATCTTTACTCTCGGATCCAGGCGGTGAATCGGCGACTGGACCGGATAATACTGTCCTAATGTAATATCTCTCAGCATTTTCTACTCTTTTCCTGTAAATACTCTGCGAGTTCATCGGCCGCGTCGTCCCTGGTCAGGGCATCCACCGGCACCTCGCAGCCCGCTGTCCTCAGCTGCAGCATCAGTCTGGCTGCAGACGGAAGATCCAGTCCGGCATCAGCAAGGCGGTCTCTCTGCCGGAAGATTTCCGACGGTGTTCCGGACATCATCAGCTGACCTCTGTCCATGACAAGAATCTTGTCACTCAGCGCGGCTACATCATCCATGTTATGCGAGACAAAAATAACGATATTTTCTTCTCTCCGATGGATTTTCTGGATCATCCGGATGATCTCTCTGTGTGCACCCGGGTCCAGGCCTGCTGTCGGCTCATCAAGAATGAGCACCTGCGGCCGCATGGCGATAATTCCGGCAATCGCGACTCTTCTTTTCTGTCCTCCGGAAAGCTCAAACGGTGAGCGTTCCCCGATTTCATCGACATTCAGACCTACCAGATCCAGTGCCTCTCTGACCCGCTCCTTAATCTCCGACTCGCTGAGTCCCAGATTTTTCGGGCCAAAGGCGACATCCGCAGATACCGTCTCTTCAAACAGCTGGTACTCCGGATACTGAAAAACCAGGCCGACTCTCTGACGGATTTCACGCATGGCTATGCCGGATTCTGTAATATCCGTATCCCCGACAATAATCGTGCCTTCTGTCGGTTTCAGCAGTCCGTTCAGATGCTGCACCAGTGTGGACTTTCCGGATCCGGTATGTCCGATCACTGCGGCAATCTGCCCGTCGTAAACTTCAAAACTGACGTTATCCAGCGCTTTCTGCTCGTCCGGCATTCCGGCGTTGTAAATATATGAAAGATTTCTTACTTGTATTGACATATGAATTCTACCAGTTTCTCTTGGGTAATGATGTCATGCGGAACGTCAATTCCGCGCTCTCTGAGTTTATGCGCCATATCAACGGCCAGCGGCACATCCAGACGGATGCGGTGCAGTGTTTCTTCATCGGAGAACACTTCTCCCGGACTTCCGTCCGCCAGGATCTTCCCGTCATCCATAATGACGATCCGGTCTGCCTGGGCGGCCTCATCCATAAAGTGGGTAATCAGGATGACAGTTTTTCCTTCTTCATGCAGCCGGCGGATAATCGCCATGACTTCCTCCCGGCCCTGTGGATCGAGCATAGCCGTCGGCTCATCGAAAATGATGCATCTCGGCTGCATAGCCAGAACGCCGGCAATGGCCACTCTCTGTTTCTGCCCGCCGGACAGAAGATGCGGCGCCTTGGTTCTGAAGGAATACATATCGACCGATTTCAGCACCTGATCGACACGGCTTCTGATTTCCTCCGGCGGAACACCTAAGTTTTCCGGACCGAAGGCCACATCGTCTTCCACAATCGACGCAACCAGCTGATTATCCGGATTCTGGAAAACCATGCCGGCCGTCTGACGGATATCCCAGATGTGAGATTCATCTGCCGTATCCCATCCGTTGACCAGAATCTTTCCACTGGTCGGAAGCAGAAGACCGTTCAGGGTTTTTGCCAGAGTGGATTTTCCGGAACCGTTTCTGCCAATAATCGCAGTAAACGAACCCTCTTCGATATTCAGCGAAACATCCTTAATCGCATGGACAATTTCCCTGCCTTCTTCATTTTCCCTGACATAGTCAAAAGTCAGATGCTCAATCTGAATGATGTCTTTCATTCTGCCACCTCTCCGGAGCCTTTTTCTCTATTCTGTCTGCATGTCTGTTCACCGCCTGTTTTCTTTGAACAGACAGACTGCATATATTATACTGCGAATAGAGATACTGGACAACTGCGAAAAACGGGACTGCAGCCGCAGTCCCGTTCATTTTATGTCACTGTATCCTGTTCTATGCTGTTCCGTCAGCATTCCGGCAGCTTACAGCATACCACCTTTAACACCGGACAATCTGCTGCTAGAGGCTCGAGTCCTGCGTTCCGTCCGCAGCATCCTGCGGCGCTTCCTTCTGAATACCTTCCGCACCATTATTCTGCGGAGCAGACTGTCCCTGTGTTTCCTGCTCTTTCGGTGTCTCAGACTCGTCCAGCTGCGCACCGTTTGTTGCCAGACGGTATTTAGGAGGCTGGTGAAGGATTTCCATGAACTGTTCGCCGGTAATGGTCTCCTTCTCATACAGATACTGAGCCAGTTCATCCAGTTTGGAACGATTATCTTTCAGCAGCTTAATCGCCTTTTCATGCTGCTGTCTGACCAGTTCTACAACCTTGGAGTCGATTTCCTTCTGCGTCTCCGGCGAGCACGTCAGCTCGGAATCGCCGCCCAGGTACTGGTTAGTCTGGTGCTCCATAGCGACCATGTCGAACTCGTCGCTCATTCCGTAACGGGTGATCATCGCCCGGGCGAGTTTGGTGGCCTGCTCGATATCATTGGATGCGCCGGTTGTAATCGAACCGAATACGGTCTCCTCGGCCGCACGGCCGCCAGTCAGCGTTGCAATGCGGTTCAGGAGTTCTTCCTTGGACAGGAGATTTTTTTGTCCCTCATCCACCTGCATGGTATATCCCAGAGCTCCGGATGTTCTCGGAACGATGGTGATCTTCTGCACCGGCTCAGAGTGATTCTGCAGCGCAGCAACCATGGCGTGGCCGATCTCGTGGTAAGCGACGATCTTCTTCTCTTCTGCAGAGAGGATCGCGTTCTTTCTCTGGTAACCGGCGATGACAACCTCGATGCTCTCTTCCATATCTTCCTCATGGACGATGTTCCGGCCCATGCGGACAGCTCTCAGCGCAGCCTCATTGACGATGTTCGCCAGTTCTGCTCCGGATGCTCCGGAAGCCATTCTGGCAATCGTGTTGAAGTTGACATCCCTGCCCATGTTCACCTTGCGGGCATGGACTTTCAGGATTTCCTCACGGCCCTTCAGATCCGGCAGTTCAACCGGTACACGGCGGTCGAAACGGCCCGGACGCAGCAGTGCCGGGTCCAGAATTTCCGGACGGTTGGTGGCCGCCAGAATCATGACGCCACTGTTATTATCAAATCCGTCCATCTCGGTCAGCAGCTGGTTCAGGGTCTGCTCACGCTCATCATTGGTGGACAGCTGATTATCACGCTTCTTTCCGATGGCATCGATCTCGTCGATGAATACGATGCACGGCGCCTTTTCTTTCGCCTGCTTGAACAGATCACGCACCTTGGACGCGCCCATGCCGACAAACATCTCTACGAACTCGGAACCGGAAATGGAGAAGAACGGTACATTCGCCTCACCGGCTACGGCCTTGGCAAGCATGGTTTTACCAGTTCCCGGAGGGCCTACCAGCAGAACGCCTTTCGGCATTGTCGCTCCGATTGCGGTGTATTTTTTTGGGTCATGCAGGTACTCTACGATTTCCTCCAGATTTTCCTTTGCCTCATCTTCACCTGCAACATCACTGAAGTGAATGCCCTCCGTCGATTGAACATATAGCTTGGCATTGCTCTTTCCCATGCCAAACATCATGGAATTGGCACCTCCGGCCTTTTCCACCATCTTCTTCGACAGCCAGTTTCCGATCCAGATAAACAGGATCAGCGGCACAACAAAGCCCAGAATACCGCTCAATATCGATGATGTGGTGCTGTTCTGCTGCAGATTGGATGTAAACTGTGCTCCGGACTTATACAGACGTTCGGTCAGATTCTCGTCCGGCATGCGGCCCGTTTTATACGTCACCGTATTTCCACTTCCATCCGATGCGCTGCTTTTCAGCGTAAACAGAATATCATTTTCCCTGACCTGGACGGTCGCGATCTTCTTCTGCTCTGTATACTTCATAAAGGTGCTGTAGTTCACCTTTTTCACCTGACTCTGCTGAAGCGACGGCATCAGCAGCCAGTTGAACAGAACGATGATGACCAGGATGATCAGATAGTATAAGATCATCGGCCGTCTCGGATTTTTTACCTCTTTCATCTCTTTTTTTCCTCTTTCTGCACAATAACGTATGCAATGTTACAGAGCAGCAGTAAATAAATACATTATGCTTACTCCTTTTACGTTCATGCAATTTATTTCTACACATTGTAACATATCCTAAAACTGGCCGTGTCCGAAAACTGTGTGAAGCTTTTGAGTCAGTTCTGCGTAGATGTGTCAGGAAGATATTCTGGATGCCTTTTCCCTCGCCGGCACATATCAGAATACACCATTCACAGCACCAGAACGCCGGATGTGAGCGTCGGGCGTACATATGGAAATCCTCTGTCGCTGGCGCCTTCCGCAGAGGCAATAGAAAAAGAGCCGCACTCCCAGCATCTCTGCTGAAAGCACAGCTCTCATGATTTTCA
>CAJMLL010000013.1 GCA_905214225.1 uncultured bacterium
TCATGATCAACAGTGTTTTATTTTTTCACTGTCTCTCATAAAGGGAGCATATCACCCGCTGGCGGGAACTGTGCTGCCATAATGGCGCTTGCTCTCATGAGCGGGAGCGCAAGCGAACCGCGAATGATGAGAAGACCTTATGCTGGTGCGGCCGGGAGACCTAGCCTTGCGACTGGCAAGTGCGTTCTCATTAAATATCGCACGCAGACAGAGCAATGGCAGGTCCCCTGTCAGGCTTGCCGCAGAGACCGAGCGGTCGCGAAGGTCGATGCGCTGCAAGCTACGGCCTTGTACATTAACAAATATGACGTTCGACTGGCTAGCGGAACGTCGTATGTATCCAATTTCCAATGCCAAATTCGATAGCAAAAAGACAGATGCACTCAGCACCTGCCTTTTTTTCTGCTTTTGCGCTCTTTCCAGCGGCCCTCAGCCAGTCGCCCACTGCAATTTCCGATAACAGTATGAAGTATAAATTCATTATCCTGTTTTTCTTTGCTATAACTTTTCTTCACACGCCTACTCTTCCCGCTCAATTTTTCAGGTTTAAATAATATATATTTAAGAAACATTTAATCTTTCTCTGATATATTAAATTACGAATTAACGAGAACATCAATCGATTCACGATGTCAGATTATACATCATTTCCTTTTAAGGAGGTGCAGAATGAACGTTTTAGATACAATCCGCAGCACGGCGGAAAAGCACCCTGAACGCCAGGTATTCCGTTCCCGTTTCGGGACGCTGACCTACGGCGAGCTCTGGGAAAAATCCGGAATACTTGCCCAGTGGCTGCAGAATCAGCTGAAAGAAGACCATTCACCAATTCCGGTTTTTGGGCATAAGGAGCCGATGATGCTGGTCTGCTTTCTCGCCGCGGCGCGCTGCGGCAGGCCATACTGTCCGCTGGACATGAACATGCCGGCAAGCCGGATTTACGACATTGCCAATGTCACGGAGAGTCAGCTTCTACTGGCCTGCCGGGATCTTCCGGAAACATCTGATCATATCGAAAGCAGACATGCCGCAGATTCCAGTACTATGGAAGCCGCAGAAAACGCCGATGCTGCCGGAAGTCCTGAAAATAAAGGAAAGAACGGCTCTGCAGCCAATAAGCCTGGAGCAGCAGAAACACCGGCTGCCCGCACGCTGCATGCGAAGGTGATCACATCCTCAGACCTTGAAGCGATCAGCTCTGGCAGCTTCCACGGTGAATTCATCGGTGAAATCGACGAGAAATACCAGGACCGCCCGGAAGATGTCCAGTACATCATTTTCACTTCCGGCAGCACGGGAAAGCCGAAGGGCGTGCAGATCAGCGCCGGCGCACTTTCCAACTATCTGGACTGGTGCAGTACGCTGTCCGGCATGGACAATGGCGTATTTCTCAACCAGGCGCCCTATTCTTTTGACCTTTCCGTCATGGATCTCTACTGCGCACTGGCAACGGCTTCCGGCATCGTCTCCGTGGACAAGGCCATGGAGCAGGACATGCCTGCACTGCTGAACTACCTGATGAATTCCGGCATCAGCTGCTGGGTATCCACCCCGTCTTTTGCCGACCTGTGTCTGAGTGACCCGGGCTTTAATCAGGAAAGCATGCCGCAGCTGAAGAGATTCCTCTTCTGCGGAGAGACCCTGAGAAACACCACTGCCCGCCAGCTGATCAGGCGTTTTCCGGATGCAGAAGTGATCAATACCTATGGTCCAACGGAGAGCACGGTCTGTGTCACTTCCGTCCGCATCACGAAAGAAATGGCGAAAAGCGATGACGCCCTTCCGATCGGACACGCAAAGCCGGGCACGGAAATCCGCATCGAGACAGAAGCGGGAAAGCCTGCATCGGCAGGAGAATCCGGTGAGATGGTCATCCTTGGAAACACCGTCGGCGCCGGATACTACAAGGAAGCCGATAAGACAGCCGCCAGCTTTTTCATGGAAAAGGACGGCAGCTATATCCCATATCCGGATGCAGCAGAAGAGCGCATAAAACTTCTGAAATCCGGATACCGCGCCGCCTACCGCACCGGCGACGCCGGCCATAAAGACGCGGACGGCCTGCTCTATTATGAAGGCCGCATCGACAAGCAGATTAAATTCCACGGCTACCGCATCGAGCTCGGAGACATTGAAAACGCGCTTCTCCGCCTCGACAGCATCAAGCAGGCCGCCGTCATTCCGAATAAGAAAGACGGGAGAATCCGCTTCCTGACCGCCTTTATCGTTCCGGAGAAAGACAGCCATCTGAACGATACTTTTGAAAACCGCAAAAAAATCCGCATGGCTGTGAAACAGCTCCTGCCGTCCTACATGGTTCCGCGCCAGATCCGCATGCTCAGCCGCATGCCTCTGACCGCAAACGGAAAGGCCGACCGGAAGAAGCTGGAGAGTGAGTTATAGATTATGCAGTTATTCAGTGATACAAGTTTTTTCATCCTGGCGGGGATCCTCTCGATCCCGGCCATTATTATGGGCCTGAAAGAGGTCAGCATACGCTTTTACGGATTCGGCGTCACGCTGATTTTCCTCTGGCTGGCCATGGGACATAACCTCAGAGCGCTGATCTGGCTTGCCGGATTTACCTTTGGCGAATACGCCGTGATCCGCATCTACCTGCCGCTCCGGGAGAAATACGGCCGGAATAAGCACATTTACCATATATTCCTTGCGCTGAGTATTTTGCCGGTTGCCGCAAATAAAGTGCTGACTGCCGTCGGAAATCCTTACCATATGTTCGCCTTCCTGGGCATTTCCTACATGTCCTTCAAGGTGATTCAGATCGTCATTGAGATTTACGACGACGTCATCCATGAAGTACGCCCCTTCGACTACTTTTACCTGCTCTGGTTCTTCCCGACCGTCATGTCCGGCCCGATCGACAGAAGCCGCCGTTTCAACGCGGATCTGGAAAAGGTCCCGGCCAGAAGCGAGTACATCGAGATGCTTGGAAGCGGCCTGTCCCGCATCCTGCAGGGCCTGGTGTATAAGAAGGTCATCGGCACCGGCTTTTACCAGTTGATGCAGTGGTTCGGCCTGAAAGCCGGCTTCAGCCACGCGCTGATCTACATGTACTGCTACGGCTTCTACCTCTTCTTCGACTTCGCGGGCTACAGCAGCATGGCCATCGGCCTGTCTAAGATCTTCGGCATCAACACCCCGGAGAACTTCAACAAGCCTTTCATCAGCAAGGACATCAAGGAGTTCTGGGACCGCTGGCACATCACCCTGTCCCACTGGTTCCGCGACTTCATCTTCTCCCGCGTGACAATGGGCCTGATCAGAAAACGCTTCACCAGAAACAAGCTGGTCATCGCGACGATCGCCTTCATCATCAACATGGGCATCATGGGATGCTGGCACGGCCTGACGATTTACTACATACTCTACGGCCTCTATCACGGCATTCTCCTGTCCCTGACGGAGATTTACCAGAAGAAGTCGAAGTTCTATAAGAAGCATAAGAAAGACCGCTGGTTCTGCTTCCTGGAGTGGCTGATCACCTTCCACCTGGTCATGTTCGGATTCTTCCTGTTTTCCGGACGATTCACCCAGCTGCTGCTTCGCTGATCCCAGGGACAAAAAGAACACACCGCGCTCCGCGCGGCTTCAGCAAGGAAACACCGCCGATCAGTTGATTTTTGTCCGGCAGAAAACAATCACAAACATTATGGAGGTTCAATACAATGGCTAAGGTAAGCAAAGAAAAAGCAAAGGAATTAATTCTCGACATGTTGGAGGACATCTGCGGTGACGACATCGTAAGAGAAAATCTGGACATCAACCTGCTGGAAGAGGATCTGATCGATTCCCTGGATTATGTCACACTGCTGATGGACGTAGAAGATCAGATCGGCGTTGTTCTGGCGCCGTCTGAGCTGAAGAGAGAGGAAATGGACACCCCGAATAAGATTATCAGCGTCGTACAGTCCAGAATGTAGTCTGCCGCTGACTGCGCAGAAAACAGGGACATTCTCTGCATTCTGCGTAATCATTCGTCCATTCAAGGAGAGAAGTCACGTATTATGAAGAAGTTAAAAGCGTTTCTGATCGCGTTCGTACTGTTTCTGGCCTTTGCCATCGGTCTTCACGCATACTGCCTTTCGCAGGGCCTGAAGAGCAGCGACCCGGATTTCGGAAGCTGGTACAGCCAGTATAAAGATATTTCCTACAATGCGCTTGATCAGAACATCACGAAAAAAGATATGTTCGTCTTTGGTTCGTCAGAATTTGCGCATGGAAGGAACACACCCTTCCATCCGGCCAATTTTTTCCGCGGCACCGATGTCCATCTGGTCACGGTGGGAGGTCCGTTCAATCAGACCCTCTTCCATACCATCGCCCTGGGTGCGCTGGAACCGCAGATGAAAAACCGCCGCGTCGTCCTGATGATTTCCCCGTCCTGGTTCCGCCCGGCAAAGGGTGTCAGCAGCAAGGGATACGCCCTGCGTTTCTCTGAAACGGAGTATGTCGCCTTCCTGAAGAATAAGGACATTCCCACCTATTTGAAAAAATACGCTGCAAGACGTTCTGTGAAACTACTGAAGAATTCCCCGGAGCTCCTGAACCATGTCAAACTGTACAACCGTGTCCTGCTGCATATGGGAAAGCCGCGTCCGGCCGATGCCCTGGCCTATAAAGCGGTTACCATGTACCAGAACGACAAGGATATGATTACCACCAGCGCAGCAATGAAATTCCTGCGCGGCCGGGATCCTGCCTATATTTATCACAAAAAACCGATCGGAAATGGCAGCTTTGACTGGGGCCGCTGGGTCGACAAGGCCAGAAGAATTGCAGACAGAAAATCCCACAACCAGTTTTATATGGATGACCACAGCTGGAAGCTGAAATTCCGCTTTATTTATCCGAGAGCAAAGGGAGTGCACAAGAAAGATTCCCTCTTAAAGTCAAAGGAATACGATGACCTGTACGCATTTCTGGCACTCTGCAAGGCAGAGCATATCCGGCCGCTGCTGATCATCCAGCCGATGAACGGCTACTGGTACGACTACACCGGCATCAACGCCCACGAACGTGCCGCCTTTGCAAAGAAAATCACGAAAATCGCCGGCAGCTGCGGCGCCGAAGTCTACGACCTGACAAAATACGATTATACCCCGGGAATCGACCGCGATTCCGTACATCCATGGGGAGAAGGATGGGTGAAAATCAATGAAGGACTCTACAATTTCTACAACGAAAAACAATATAAAGCAAACGTCGCCGGAACCGGTGAAAGCAGCGCGCAGGCAAACAGAGACCAGCGCGTCAGCCGACAAAATCACAGCAGCAAGAGCAGAACACAGCAGCGGTCACAATAAAAAGAAGACCTTCAGCAGCAGACTGAAAGCCCTCTTCAAAAGCCCGACCTTCCGCTACACCCTGCTCTTCCTCTCCGCCATGATCCTCCTCTACCTCTTCTCCATGTTCGGGAGCATGCTCACCTCGCCGGGATTTACCTATGCGGAGTTTTAGGGAGACCTAGCCTTGCGACTGGCAAGCTGCGTAAGCAGCGCAGACAGAGCAATGGCAGGTCCCCCGTCAGGGATCCCAAGAGCGCAAGCCGTCAGGCGCCGCGCGATTGGCTGATTCCTACGGCGCGTCCAAGTTCCCTCATGAACACAAGCCAATGGCGCAGTGAGAGTGATGAGGATTCCTTATACTGGCTAGCCGCACGTCGTATGTATCCAATTTCCAATGTCAAATTCGATAGCAAAAAGGCAGATGCACTCCGCACCTGCCTCTTTTTCTGCCTTCATGCTCTTTCAGCGGCCGCTCAACATGCCGCCCACTGCAATTTTCTTTTATAATACGTACTTCTCCAGCCGGTCAAATGCCTCTTTAATCCTGGACAGCGGCAGCGCGAGATTCATGCGGATGCAGTTCTTCTTTCCGAAAATCTCGCCGTCCTGCCAGGCAACGCCGACGTCCCAGCCAGCTTTTTTCAGTTCGTAGATCGTCTTGCCATGCTCTTTGCACCAGCCGCTGAAATCAATGTACAGCATGTAGGTGCCCTGCGGCATGGAGACATCTGCTCCCGGAATATTCTCCTTAATATAGGAGACGGCATATTTTACATTTTCTGTCAGCACCTCGCGAAGCTCATCGACCCACTCGCGGCCTTCCTCAGAATAGGCGCCCAGAAGTGCATGCATGGACATGACATTCATGTCATTCAGATGCGTTCTTCTCAGTTCAGCCAGATAGCGGTCTCTCAGCAGCTTATTGTAAATAATGCTGTAGCTGCCGACCAGTCCGGCCAGGTTGAAGGTCTTGGAAGGCGCGTACAGGGCGATGGTTCTCCGGCGGGCGTCCTCGTTCACGCTCTGGGTCGGAATATGATGATTTCCGTCCAGAATCAGATCTGACCAGATTTCATCCGCGATGACATAAACCTGATTTCTGCGGTAAACATCCATCGCCTTCTCGATTTCTTCTCTTTCCCAGACACGGCCCGTCGGATTGTGCGGAGAGCAGAAAATCGCCGCATGAATATTATTCTCCTGGATCTTCTTCTCCATATCCTCATAATCCATGCGCCAGACGCCATTTTCATCCTTCTTCAGATCAGAATGCACAATCTTATAGCCGTTCGGCTTCAGCGTATTGGTGAATCCGATGTAGGTCGGACGATGAACCAGAACCGCGTCTCCAGGGCCGCACAGCACCTTCAGCGCCGCCGCAACTCCGCCGAGCACACCGTTCAGATAGTCGATATGGTCCGCCGACAGGTTTTCCACCTTGTTCCTGTCCTTTTGCCATGAAATGATCGCGTCATAATACTCATCCGGCGTCATATAATAACCGTAAGCCGGGTGTTTCGCGCGCTCAATCATCGCCTGCGGAATCGTCGGCACAGTCGGGAAGTTCATATCGGCAACCCACATCGGAATGATGTCGAACCCCTCCTTCGGTGCATCCGGCGCGAAGCCGAAGCCCTTTTTACTGCCGACACTGTCATAAGCCGCGGCATCCTTGCCCCTGCGCTCCAGGTAACTTGTAAAATCGTACTTCATTCAATTTCTCCTTTAAACTAATATGCCGCTTCCGTTCCCTTTTGACAAAAAAGACAAGCAAGGAGCCGAAACGGCTGTTTCACCTCACCCGCTGATGCCGATACAGGCCCCTGGCCCGGCACGATGTCTGCCTTTTATTATACCCGGATCCGGCCGGATATAAGCGAAACCTGCTTTCCTGCTACTTCAGCATAAAGTTATTCTCCTCCAGCATGCCGTTTACCTTCTTCAGCAGATCGGTAATCGGCAGATGCTGCGGACAGACACGCTCACAGCCGCGGCACTCAATGCAGGCTGACGCACGCCCAAATCCGTCGTTCACGCTGTTCGCGTAATACTCCTGCTCCGGCGACCAATCTCTTCCCGGGCAGAGGCTTTCTGTGTTATACAGATTGAAATATCGCGGGATCGGAATGTTCTGCGGGCAGTGGTTCTCTTCAATACAGTAGCGGCATCCGGTGCATGGGATCGCAATCGTATTATGGATAATATCTGCGGCTTTCTTCAGCAGATCCTTCTCTTCCTGATTCAGCGGACGGAAGTTCTGCATATATGAGGTATTATCCTCCAGCTGCTTCATATTCGACATTCCGGAAAGCACCACCTTCACCATCGGCAGGCTCGCGGCAAAACGAATGGCCCAGGAAGCCGGGCTCCAGTCCGGATGGCAGTCCTTCAGCATCTTCTCAACCTCTGCCGGGACTTTTGCCAGCGTTCCGCCCTTCACCGGTTCCATGACAATCACCGGCTTCTGATGCTTCTCACAGACCCTGTAGCAGGCTCCGGACTGAATCGCGTCGCTGTCCCAGTCCAGATAGTTAATCTGCAGCTGGACGAACTCCAGGTCCGGATTCTCCGTCAGCACACGGTCGAGATGCTCCGGCGTGTCATGGCAGCTGAATCCCAGATGATGAATCTTTCCTTCCTGCTTCATCTTTCTGGCAAAATCAATCGCATGGAACTTCTGCGCCGTCTCGTAATTCGTCTTGTTCATATCATGCATCAGATAATAGTCAAAATACCTGACATGCAGCTTCTCCATCTGCTCTTTAAAGATTCTCCCGACATCCTCTTCCTTTTTCAGCATACCCAGCGGCATCTTGCTGGCAATCGTAAAGGAATCTCTCGGGTAACGGTCCACAACCGCCTTTCCCACAGCATCCTCACTCTTGAAATCGTGATACATATAGGCCGTATCGCAATAAGTGAATCCCTGCTGGAAAAAGCGGTCCACCATCTTCTCAACCTGCGGAAGGTCAATCGACGCTTCATCATTTTCATCCGTCTGCGGAAGACGCATGAAGCCGAATCCCAGTTTCATGTTCGGGTCTTCTTTCGTATATTTTCTTTCCATATCACACCACCAATCGTTTAACTGCGATATATTTTTTCGGGACAAAAATCAATATTCAAGGAAGCAGTTTCCCTGCGTTGTTCCCCGGTCGTTTACCATACCGGAAGATAATGATCCTTTGTTTTTCCGAACATACAGGAAGCAATCCTGCCACTTCAGCCCGGAATCAGTATTCTGCCCCAGTCGTCAGATCAGTCAGCAAAAAAGCTTAAAAAGGACCGGGCATCTGCCCGGTCCTTTCAGTTGCTCTGCTGACACCCATTCAAGTGTAACATAAAACGCATATTTATTCTCATGTATACACCCTTCAATCCGTCATCAGAACGTATTATTCGCTGTTATGAATGATCGCTTCCTTAAATCTCGTCAGCGTGGATCCATTTATTGAACTTCTTACCAAACGGCATCAGGAGGATTCCGATAGCCAGAATGATGATAGCCAGGAGTCCGTAAGCCTTGATGAAATCGAACTTATCCATGAAGTTGTACAGAGGTCCGTAGATCAGTCCTGCGAAGAAGATGATCAGCGGCCATACACCAAGCAGAGTTCCCAGCAGGGACTTTGGTGAATACTTACTGATGAAGGAGTTGCCCAGAGGTGAGAATACAACTTCTCCGATTGTCATGAACAGAGCGGAGAGGAATACAACCCATACACCAACCTGAGACTTTCCTTCACCGGACATGGCTCCCGCAAGTGCCAGAACAGCTACGCAGACACCCAGGACAAAGATTCCGAAACCAGTCTTTGTGAGGAAGGACCAGTCCTTGCCCTTCTTGTCCAGAGAGGACCAGATTTTTGCCAGAATCGGGCAGAAGATGATGCAGAGCAGTCCGTTTGCAGAGTCGAAATAAGATGTCGGCATTGTGAAGCTTCCGATGTTCCAGTTAGCCCATGCAAGTCCGCCCTGTGAAGTCGGTCCGAACTTATAGTATACAGGCATGTATACCATGTACCATACCAGCCAGAAAATACCAGACAGAATAGTTACCAGAATAATTGCTGCAACACGATTCTTCTCAACAGATGTAAGTGCTGTCTTTTCTTCCTTGACGTCGGCCTTTTCAGCATCCTCTGTACGGTTATCAACCAGGAACGGCTTGATTCCTGCATCACCCAGAGATCTCTGGCCGATCAGCCACCAGATGCAGTCGATGACCATGAATACTCCGCAGGCAAGGAACATGCCTCTGTATCCAAACCTGGTCTGCGTTGCAATCAGTACCAGGAATGTTGTTCCGCAGAAGGAACCGATGTTTACGAAGGAATACTGCCAGCTGAATACGGTATCAAGGAATTCAGCATCAGCTGCCGGGAACTGACGTCCCTGGATTCCGGAAACGTTTCCTTTAAAGAAACCAGTTCCGATCGCAATCAGGGCGATCATGAGAATAATCATGCCCTTTCCATGCGCGAGAAATGCGCAGAAGTATCCGGCAGCCATCAGAAGTTCGCCCAGCGGAACCAGCTTTCTCGGGCTCAGCCAGCGGTCTGCGATGAATCCTCCGATAACCGGCGTAATGTAAGTAAACGCTACCAGGAATGAGGAGAACAGAGCTCCAGTATGCTGGGACAGTCCGAGTCCGCCCTGTGCGGACGCAACTACGATAAATGTTGCAACTCCCCATTTAGCAGCGTAATATGCCAGACGCTCAAATGTGAATGACAAACTGCAGACGTAGAATCCAAATGGGAACGAATGCTTTTTCGTCTGTGCCATTGAATAACACCTCCTAAATTGAAATGAATGATTGAAAATGAATAATCTGGATGTTTCCATCCTCTTGCTTTCAGCTCACCTGTCCGGCCTTCCGGATGGTTTGCGCATAATCACAAGTAGACTATTAGTTTATCATATACTTATCACATTGTAAATAGAATTTATGCACAGCGAATAAAGAAATTTAGATGCATTTGTGACAAGCTCTGATAAATAACGGTGAACGTGAAGGGGGTTCAAAAATTACTGCATAATCTTTCAGTATATAAATCAATAAAACGAACAAATCTTCACATTCATCCGATTATAAACAACTTCAGTTTCCTGATTAGTCGTGCTGGTTCAGCCACTTGATCAGGAGATCAATGTACTTCTCTGTTTCTTCGACGAAGCACATATGATGGGAATGTGTGAAGAGCTCCCACTTGGAATCCGGAATTCCGTCATACATGGTCTTTGCAACGAGCGGTGAGCAGAGATCCTGAATTCCGCTGCAGATGAAAGACGGAATCTTAATCTCGTTCAGACGGTCAACGTACTCAAAGTCTCCCAGTGTGCCGGATGGTACGAACTCGTTCGGTCCCCATCCATAGAGATAAGCCTCGTCGCCGTGCTTCTTCTCTCTGCTCAGGCACTCCGGGGAATCTTCTGTAACCGGATAATCACAATATCTTCTCATATATTCAGCTACGGCAGCATCATAGGCTTCTCCTGTGAAGTCCTGTGTCTCCATAGCATGATGAATGGCCTTCTGCATGTCCTCCGGCATCATCTTGATTCTTCTGAGACCTTCCTGTGCCCAGAGACTGCTGCTCGGATGACCGCTGGAAATAACATAAGATTTTACACCCTTCGGCTGACGCTCGATGGCATAGCAGATCTGCAGCATTCCGCCCCAGGACTGTCCGAGCATATGGCACTCATCCAGATCCAGATGCTTGCGCAGTGCATCCAGCTCGTCCATCCATGTGTCCTGATTCCAGAGCTCAGGATGTCCGTCCAGATAAGACTTTCCGCAGCCGATCTGGTCGTACATAACCAGCTGACGGTCGTCCATGTCTGCTACACAGTCCAGAACCTCAAAATAGTTGTGTGTGGATCCCGGGCCGCCATGCAGGAAGACCAGCGGAGCCTTTCCGTTGTCCTTGCGCTCGCCTACAATTCTGTAATACGTCTGGTGACCGAGAAATGGCATATAACCTTCTGTAACCTTTGCCATTGTTTTTCCTCCTAAATATATAAGATGAAGATAGAATCAAAATTCATAAACCAGTGGATTATGAAAAAAATTCTCCTGACGGCTGCCGCGCATCAGGAGAATTGCAATCAAAACTTAACCTGAAAGTCAGCGGATCATATCCTCTGTTTCCGACTATTTTCCGTCTGGAACGTCGATCATTTCTTCCTTCGGATAATGGTTCAGAACCTCGCATCCGTCCTCTGTTACGATGACGATATCCTCGATTCTTACGCCGATTCCCTCATCATAGAGGTAAATTCCCGGCTCGATGGAGAATGCCTGACCAACCTGAACGATCTCATCATTTGCAGAAGAAACGTCGCCGACCTCATGGTCCTCAAGTCCGATGGAGTGGCCCAGTCTGTGTGTGAAATACTCGCCATAGCCTTTAGATGCGATGTAATCTCTTGCAGCTGCATCGATGTCGCTCATCTTTACGCCCGGCTTAGCTGCTGCGATACCGCGCTTGTTTGCTTCCAGAACGATATCGTAGATTTCTTTCTGTCTCTCACTGTGCTCGCCGATGAATACAGTTCTTGTAATATCAGAAGCATAGTTCTTCCACATTCCGCCGATATCAAAGATTACGCAGTCACCGTGCTTGCCCTTGGAATCATCTGTGACATGATGCGGGTCAGCAGCACCCTTTGCATAAGCTGTAATCGGGTCGAAGGATACATCTGTGAATCCGACTTCCTTGCAGAGCTCTCTGCACTTGTCGTTCAGCTCGCGCTCTGTCAGTCCCTTAGCGCACCACGGAATCAGCTTGTCCATAACCTCATCGATCTTGGCTGCGGACTCTCTCATTGCCTGCTTTTCGCCTTCATCCTTGATCTGTCTTACTTTGTCGACAATTACGGAACCGTTGACGAACTTGCTGCCGCCCTTGAGCTCCATCAGTCTCAGCAGGAATCTTGCCGGCCAGTTCTTATCAACGCCCATCGGAGCGTCCTTGTCTACAAACTGGCTCAGAATTTCGACGCCGTCCTCCACATCGTCATAGTATGTCAGAGGAACTCCCAGATCTTCTGTCTGCGGGAACAGCTTGTTCAGTACCAGATGATTGTCGCCGTTTACATTGATGTACAGAGCCAGCATTCTCTCGCCCGGAATGATCCACTTACCTGTCAGGTAGAAAATGGATACCGGATCAGAGATAATCATCTGCGGAAGATTCTGTTCCTTCATCTTCTCAACGATTCTGCCCAGTTTCTTAGAATCTAACATTTTGTTCGCCTCCTGAATATTTATTACAGTGCTCATTAACAATATCAATGATACATTTAAGTCAAATAATTGTCAAACATTATGAAAGCGAAAATACTGAAAAATAAAAGTATACATGATCTCAATAATATACAACTCTATACATTAATTTTCATGTTGTTTATTTCCATGCCCGATTTATTCCCGTTCATTTATTTTTCAATACTTTCTCCACATTCAGAAAATCTATAGCATCCCGGATTCTATACCGCATTCCAGTCATTTTCCATACCCGGTAATTTGTTTTTCAGCCCAAAGCTCATGTCATTTTTTCATGTTTTTGTACCACGTTATATACCAAAGTTCACCGAAAATTTACATCTCTATGTACATTATTTTCATTTCTATGGCATGTTTCGCCGTTTGCTTTATCAAGCTAAAGTTTCCGTGCAAAACAGGTACTTTTTTACTGTTTGTGACCAGTTTTTTTCGCCTTGCATGCTGTCATCCTTCTGCGTATACTACTCTATAATATGAGACTGCCGTTCAGAAATTCATCATGACGCGGCATCGCTTTAACGCATTAAAGGAGTTTTATTCATGAATATACATCCATATACTTCCAGCGAATCCGATGATTTTTATCACATCTGGAATGCCTGCTTCGGTGATTCTCAGGGAATCATCGACGAATTTTTGGACGCCTTCCGGGGAAACATCCGGAAATTCACACTGACCGGCCAGGGAAATCAGGTCTGCGCCGCACTGACCCAGTTTCACATGGGGACTCTGTCAGAACTCAGCACAGCTTCCCATGCAGCTGATATTTCCGCTGTTCCGGTACAGATCAGCTACGCCATCGGCACCGATCCTCTTCAGCGCGGCCATGGATACGGCTCTGCCATCACCCAGTACGCCGCAGAGCAGGCAGAGAAAAATCATGCACTTTCTGTCCTTTCCCCTGCCGACCAGGGCCTGGTAAACTTCTACCGCCCGCTGAACTACCTTCCTTTCTTCTATAAAGAAGAACTGACCGCAGAGGCCGCCGCTGCAGATGAAGGGACTGTCCGGAATCTGGATATCCGTCCGCTTTCCACAGCAGAATACGATGATCTTCGCGAAAATTTCCTTTCCAACCGTCCGCATATCTTTCTGTCCGATCAGGCACTTGCCTACGAATCCCTCTGTGCCGGCGCAGAAATGCCGGAAGGATCCTCAGAATTGCTGACCGGACTGTCCGCGGGAAAACCAGCAGAAAACGCTGCAGACAGCTTTCCGTCATCCGGATTTTTCCACTGCACAGCGCCGCTGTCCTGCATATTTACGGTCGAGCCTGCAGAAGACAGCGATCTTCTGTACATTCCAGAGCTTCTGGCAGAACGTGAACAGAATAAGGAAAGACTTACAAGAGTTCTTTCTCTTTTTGCTGCCTTCTTCCATAAATCCCACGCCTTCTGCATGACTCCTGCCGGAAAAGGGTCTGACACTGCCCTGGTGCACGGCATGGTGCACATTCCAGATACTCCGGAGGCCGGTGCAGAAGCAGAATCGGAACACCAGCAGGAACATGCCGCCGCACAGAAACTGACGGAAGCCCTGCAGATGATCCGGGAATCCAGTTCCCGTCAGCCGCTTCCCGCCTGGCTCGGTTTTGCTTTTGACTGATGAATCATCTTCCGCGCCGCACGCAGCGGCGCGGAATTCTCATATTTATCCGCTACGCTCTCTTCTTCAGCATGATGTGGATGATTTCCTTATCGGTATCCGCCATGCCGTCCCGGGCCAGCTCACCGATGTTATCGATGGTGTTCTCTACGCCCTTCGTTACGATGCCATCGCCGCTGTAAAATTCGCTTCCCTGCTTATACATATTCATGCCGAGAAGTCCTGCCTCAATCGCGGACGCAATCTTGGCCGCGCAGCTCGCCTTGGCTCCGTCGCAGACGACGCCGGAATTGATCGCCAGGGTATTTACGATCGTATGGGAAATTTCCTTCATTCCGCCGCCGTACAGATAGGTAATGCCCGCAGCCGCACCTGCACCCGCACTGGTTGCGCCGCAGTAGGCGGACAGACAGCCGATTCCCGTTTTCAGATGAATGGCCGTCAGATTGCCGATAATCAGCGCCCGGAGCAGATGTTCATGGTCTGCCTTCAGATACTCTGCATATTTTATTATCGGAAGAGAAATCGTAATTCCCTGATTTCCGCTTCCGGAATTGATCACAACCGGAAGGTCACAGCCGCCCATACGCGCGTCCGATCCCGCCGCAGCCCAGGCCTTTGCCTGATTCTGCACAGAATCTCCGTAAGATGCCAGCAGGACCTGACCGATTCTCGCGCCGTAGGGCTTTCCAAGTCCTTCTCTTGCAATCGCCGTGTTATAGTCGATCTGCCGCTGCAGGGTCTCCTCCACATCGTTCAGATCTGCCGTCTCCGCAAACTCGATGATATCCTCAATATTCAGAACGCTTCTGTCCGTCTTTTTCTGTCCTTCTGCGTCTTCTCCGCATTCCTTTTCAAACACCGGCTTTCCGTTCTTTTCAATCCGTACCACATTGGTATGGCGGTCGCAGATCAGAACCCTCGCAGAATTTTCCCCTTTATACACGCGCAGGTCAATTTCAAACACACGGTCCGTGTCCGCCCTCTGCACGTTGATCTCATGGGATTCCAGATAGTCACGGATCGCCGGAATCTCCTCTTCCGTCACACCCGCCAGAACCTCAAGCTCCCGGTCCGCGTCTCCAGCTGCGATTCCCGCAGAAGCCGCCGCTTCCAGACCGTGCATGCCGCCCGTATTCGGCACGATGACACTCTTCACGTTCTTAATAATATTTCCGCTGACGATCACATCCGCTATCTCCGGAAGCTCCCCCAGCGTCTTTCTGGCCAGCGCCGCCGCATAAGCCACCGCAATCGGCTCCGTGCATCCCATCGCCGGAACTAATTCTTCCTTCAGAATATTAACGTACTGCTGATACATGTTCTGATCCATCGTTTTTCCCATCCGTTTTCTAATTTTTATTCCTTATGCGTTATTGTACTTTTTATGTTTTTTCGACAAAATGTTCCCGGCAAGGAAGTTTTCGCCTTGGCCGGCCCAATTTTTGTCGATTGTAGACAAATTCTTAAACCAAACATATGTTCGTTTCCACAGAATAACAGGATCTTACGCCCTGCTTGCAGGCACATAGTAACCGATTTTGTATTGGATTTCAACCAAGTATTTCAGTATGATGGTGTCAAGGGCTAGTGGGAGTTCTTGTTGATAAATCTCCAGGCTTTTTCTGTGAGCTGTACGCGGCCTGTGCCTGGAACGCCTCCCGGCTCAATGATTTCAATCCCTTTTCTCTGGCACAGCATCCTTAACATTTTGCCAATGTCTGCACGAATTTTTCCATAGATGGCTTGTCTGCGGTACTTTGATGCAAACACGATGTGATACTTACAATTCCATATAAAAGGGCCGGTTCTTCCGAACCGGCCCTCTCTGCATGCAGGACACTCACTGCTTTTCAGCCGTTAGTGCGGCAGCTGCCTTTTTGACTGCCTGGATGCGGCCCATGCAATGACCAGGCCCGCAACAGCAAATACAGCTGCAAGCAGCGTATTTACCAAAGGCAGAGTAAAGAATGCAGTTCCATCCTCGAACAGCGACAGCGAATACATAATCCAGCTCGTAAGGATATAACCCAGTGAAACACCGAAGATTATCAGCCCTGTAAGCTACACTGCGATGCAGATCCGTCTGTTTCTGCGATTATTGGTGCCTTCCATTGCATTTCACCTCCTCGCCTTCTCGAATAAACATATGCGTTTAAATAGAGATATTCGTTTAAGATTTCTACGAGTCAGCGTGCCCGAATACCTGCATGATCAGATACACCTGTTTCTCTATCTGAAGTATATCACAACTGTATAAAAAAACGAACAATTTTTGCTATCCGTGATAAAAAATTGCATCCGTAAAGCAGCATTCACTACATAGAAAATCCGGAGAATGCACAGCGGAATTTCTGCTGCGCATTCTCCGGACGGGCCGTTCTATATATTTATGTTTCAGATATTCTGATTTTACTTCACTACTCGTCTTGCAGAACGTGCTGTCTTTCCCCAGTTCAGGGATGTGATTCCGATTCCGTACTGGTAGTTGATGGCGTGGACGACTTTTCCGTTTCCGATGTACATGGAGAAGTGTCCGCTGTAAAGAATGATGTCTCCCGGCTTCAGATTGCTCAGGGAAACTCTCTTTCCGGCTGTGGACGGGATTCTGGCTACGTTCAGGCCGAAGTGGCGGTAAACGGAATAAATGAATCCGGAACAGTCCGCTCCGTTGGTCAGGCTCGTGCCGCCCCAGCGATAAGGATTTCCGACGAACTTCTTCGCGTAGTTGGCGATTTCCTGGCCGCTGGTTCCGCTGTAGGTTTTTCCCGTTCCGACCGTTACAGAACCGGTTCCCTTGGTAACGACCTTTGTTTTCGGCTGTGTTGTCTTGGTGGAAACAAGGTCTTTATCTGTCGTTTCTCCGTTCGTCGTTGTTACTTCATAGGTCTTGACGGTCTTTCCCTTGACTCCGCCGGTAACCTTCTTGGTTGTTTTTCTCAGGGCGGAGCTTGTCTTATTTACTGTTTTATACGGGATGGTCGTTGTCGATGTCTCTGTTGAAACAATGGTTGTGTCCAGCGCCTTGTCTTCTACAACGCTGTCGCAGAACTCAGACTCGGAATCGACATCGTTTCCGCTGTTCTCCACGCTGGTCTTGTCCAGGCCGGAGCTTCTTACCGTCAGGGAGCTGTCATCGCTGAAGGTTACAGACTTGACATTGGAGTTATCCTCCTTGATCTGATTCTTGACTTCCTGCTCGAGTTCGCTGGAAGACTTATTGGTAGCTACATAGTAGGTTGTAGACTTCTCTCCGTTGCTGGCTACAACCTTGGAGACTGTGGTACTCCCTGCTGTATCTGCATAAACTGCAGAGTGTCCGGATGATACACCGAGGAAAGCCGTGCCTGCGGACAAAAGAGCTGCCATGCCGAGGCATACGGCTGCGGTTTTTCTGCGATTGGACTTTACCTTGTTATACATTCGTGAACTCCTTCTATTCTTCTCAATAAATTTTTTAGGCTTTAAAAACAATTCACGGGAAGTTCTTTCCGCTCTCCCGTGATCAACTGTCCTTATATTACTTAATTTCTGTTAAGAAGTCAATGGAATTCTTAGGTTTTCTTTAGAACTTCATATTATCTCTTTGGAATTTCGGCATTTTCACTTTCCTCTGTCTCCGCCAAGCATACCGCATGACACTTGAAATTCCAACGTTATATCCGTATAGCACTTTTTGTCCTCACACATTCTCCGCTATTTTATAAATCTAAAGAATTATCTTCCCATCACATAGCTTTCACATTTCTATTCTTAATACTTAACTTTATTTCTGCTCCTTCCGTTTCCGTTCTTTCCATTTCTTTATCGCCTGAAGCCGCTCCTTATATTTTTTCTCCAGGCCCTGCTCCGTCGGGTCATAATACACAGTCCCCTCCAGATCATCCGGCAGACACTGCATATCAGTCAGCTTTTCCTTTGTATCGTGGGCGTACTGGTAGCCTTTTCCGTATCCTTCTTCTCTCATCAGGCCGGTGACGCCATTTCGGATATTCATCGGCACCGGCTCTGCCAGACTGTTCAGCGCGTCTGTCTTCGCGTGTTCATAGGCGCGGTAGAGGGCGTTGGACTTCGGGGCAAGCGACATGTACACCACAGCCTGCGTCAGATGCACGCTGCATTCCGGCATGCCGATGTAATGGCAGGCCTGATAGGCGGCAACTGCCGTCTGCAGGGCTCTCGGATCGGCCATTCCCACATCTTCGCTGGCAAAACGCACAACTCTCCTTGCTACATACAAGGGGTCTTCCCCGGCCTCCAGGATCCTGGCCAGCCAGTAAACCGCCGCATCCGGATCGGAATTCCGCATGGATTTATGAAGGGCAGAAATCAGGTTATAGTGCTCTTCCCCGTTCCGGTCATAGAGCAGCATTTTCTTTCCGGTACACTGCTCCACCGTTTCTCTGGTCACGGTAACCGTATGATCTTCATTTTCCTGCCCGTTCAGAACTGCCATTTCTAAAGTGGAAAGCGCACTTCTGGCATCTCCGTTGGAGAAAACGGCAATCTGATCCAGCAGGGAATCGTCTATCCGCACGCGGGAATTACGGCCGGATGCATCCGTCCCGAAGCCGCGCGGATCGTAGAGAGCGCGGCGGAGAACCTCTTTCACATCAGCTTTTGTCAGGGCTTTCAGCATGAACACCCGGCAGCGGGAGAGAAGCGCGCCGTTCACTTCAAAGGAAGGATTCTCGGTCGTCGCGCCGATCAGGGTAATGGTCCCGCGCTCCACAAAGGGCAGGAAGGCATCCTGCTGGGCCTTGTTGAAGCGGTGAATCTCATCGACAAAAACGATGGTCCGGCCGCCGAAGGCCTGGTTCTGCTCGGCTTCCTTCATAACCTGGCGGATCTCCCGGATCCCGCTCGTTACCGCGGAAAAGTTCAGAAACTCCGCGCGGGTCTGGCGGGCGATGATCCTTGCCAGGGTTGTTTTGCCCACTCCCGGCGGGCCCCAGAAGATCATGGAACTGATCTGGTCGTGCTCAATCATGCGGCGGAGAATCTTCCCCTTTCCGATCAGATGCTTCTGTCCGGCGTATTCGTCCAGGGTCTGCGGGCGGAGTCTGGCCGCCAGCGGTTCCTCCGTCCTTCTGTTTTCAAACATATTTATCTGTTTCATCATTTCCCTCCGGAGCAAGAAAATTCTTCTGTACACGCTGCGCTGTTTCTGCTATAATAACATCAAACATATGTTCGTGTCAAGAGAGGAGGGGAAGATGTCCAAGGAACGCGCTTACATTGCGATCGATTTAAAGTCGTTTTACGCCTCGGTGGAATGCGCGGCACGGCGTCTGGACCCCTTGCGCACCAATCTGGTCGTGGCGGATTCTTCCAGGACGGATAAGACCATCTGCCTGGCTGTGTCGCCGTCCCTGAAGGCCCTGGGAATTTCCGGACGCGCACGCCTGTTCGAGGTCGTCGCCAGGGTCAGGGAGATTAACGCCATGCGCGCTTCCCGCATACCCGGTGGCCGCTTCACCGGAGAATCCTCTGATGCAGACGAACTCGCGGCACATCCGGACTGGAAACTTACCTATATTACGGCTCCCCCGCGCATGGCCGCATATATTAAGGTAAGCACAGACATTTACCAGATTTACCTGCGTCACATCGCGCCGGAGGACATCCACGTCTACTCCATCGACGAGGTCTTCATCGACGCGACGGGCTATCTGAAGACCTATAAAATGACCGCGCATGAACTGGCCATGCATCTGATCCGCGAAGTCCTGCATGAGACCGGCATCACCGCGACGGCCGGCATCGGCAGCAATCTCTACCTCTGCAAGATCGCCATGGACATCGTCGCCAAACATAAGGAGGCGGACGCGGATGGGGTGCGGATTGCGGAACTGGATGAGTATTCTTACCGCCGGGAGCTCTGGAATCACCGGCCCCTGCGGGATTTCTGGCGGATCGGCCGGCGGACGGAAAAGAAGCTTGCGTCCCGGGGAATGTACACCATGGGAGACATCGCCCGCTGCTCCCTGGGAAGTCCTTCCGATTTCTATAACGAAGACCTCCTCTACCGCATGTTCGGCGTGAATGCGGAGCTTCTGATCGACCACGCCTGGGGCTGGGAGCCCTGCACGATTGACCAGATTCACTCCTACCGGCCGAAATCCAGCAGTCTGGGTTCCGGGCAGGTGCTGACCCGACCCTATAAATACGATGAAGCCCGGATTGTCCTGCAGGAGATGACGGAAAGTCTGGTTCTGGACCTGGTTGACTCACACCTGACCGCCGATCAGGTCGTGCTGACCGTGGGCTACGACATTGAAAACCTGCAGCACAGCATAAAAGGGAAGGATTACTGCGGTCCTGTAGTCATCGACGGCTACGGCCGCCGGGTGCCCCGCCACGCCCACGGAACCGCCTCCTTCCACGAGCAGACTTCATCCGGAAGCCGAATTATCCCAGAGACCCTGGCCCTGTTCGACCGGATCGTGGACCCGGACCTGACCATCCGCCGGCTGACCATCACCGCCGGCCACACCCAGCCGGAGTCCCTCACTGAAGAAGAGCGGAAACAGCAGGAAAGCCAGCCGAAGCAGCTCAGCATGTTCGACCTGGCCGGCGGCAGCGGGTCCTCTCTGCTTTCTCCTTCCGGGACAAAAACCACGCGCAAGGAGAAAACGATCTCCCACACGCCCCAGCAGGAAAAACAGCTCCAGAATGCCGTCTTGAACATCCAGAAAAAATACGGGAAAAACGCCGTTCTGAAGGGAATCAGCTACCAGGACGGCGCAACCCAGCGGGAGCGGAACGGGCAGATCGGCGGCCACAAAGCCGGATCAGAGAAGAGTATCCCTCTTCATCCGAAAACGAGGCAGGAAAACAATGGATAAGAACACAAACGACAGCTTAACACCGGAAGAAGCAGAAACCCTCCGGAAATACGGAGACATCATCAATCTCCCGCATCCGCGCTCCAACCGGCATCCCCACATGTCCGCGGAAGCCCGGGCGGCACAGTTTGCGCCCTTTGCCGCGCTGAACGGCTTCGAGACTGCCATCCGGCGCACCGGGCGCAAGGTAATGGAGCAGAACGATGACACGCCCGGCCGGCATAAGGGTAAATATTCACAGGAGGATGACCCTTTTGATGATGATCCCCTTGTCGATATTCCCCCGGCAGATTTTGATGATTAACAGGTTTTTCCATCTTGCATTTTTTCTTCTTATAGTGATAAACTAAGAGGTAGTTGAGTTGCTGACAGAATTGAAGCGTAAGTCCAAACGGGCTTGCGCTTTTTCTTTTGCCGCAATTGACTGTGCCCGGTCTCTGTATCTTCCTGAGCTTCACGACCTGAACCGTACTCCACCCGCTTCAGGCCGCCGGACACACATTCTAAACTGAAAAGAAAGGTGATTATTTACATGTCAAAAGAAAATACTCCACGCAGGTGGAAACTGACCACGGCGATTCTGTCGCTGTCTCTGCTGACCGTCATGGCCGGCGCCGCAGTCGCTCCTGCCCTGAGCCTGATTCAGGACTACTTTAAAAACGTCGATTCCATGTTCGTGCAGCTGATCATCAGCATGCCGGCACTGTTCATCGCCATCACCAACGCCTTCTTCCCGAAGCTGGCGGCCCGCTTTAAGGCCAGGACCCTGGTCATCATGGGCCTCCTGCTCTACGTCATCTTCGGCTGCGGCGCGGGCCTTTTCACCAACATCATCCTGATTCTGATCTGCCGCGCCCTGGTCGGCGTCGGCGTCGGCATCATCATGCCGCTGTCCACCGGCCTGATTTCCTTCTATTACACCAAGGACAAGCAGGACCGTCTGATGGGCATGTCCTCCGCCATGAACATGATGGGCGGCGTAGTTGCCACATTAATTGCCGGACTTCTGGCCCAGATCAGCTGGCAGCACGCCTTTCTGGTCTACCTCATGGGTCTGATCAGCATCATCCTCTGCGCCATGTGGATGCCAAACGAGTCTATCGCTCCTGGCGATTCCGATTCTTCCGGCAGACAAAAAGAAACTGCCCAGGAGAGCAGTTTCAAAAAGTACTATGCCTACATTATCGCGATTTTCCTGGTCATGCTGACCTTCTTTATTTACCCGGCTGACTTTGCGATGGAGTCCGCAAGAATGCACCTGGTCCCGGAAAAATTCGTCGCCGCTGTCATGGCATCCGGAGACATTTTCGGATTCTTCGGCGGCCTCGCCTACGCGGGTATGCGAAAGCATCTGAAAGGCGCGACCCGTTTCGCGGCACCGCTGCTCTTCTTCGTCGGCTATCTGATTCTGACCACCGTGACCAACTTCGGCGGAGCCGTTGCCGGTTCCTGGTTCATCGGTTTTGCCAACGGCGTCGGCATCCCCTTCATCATTTCCTCCGCGTCGATCAAGGCGGGAAAGAACGCGGCTTCAACGGTTATGCCGCTTCTGTCCATTTCCATGTACCTGTCTCAGTTCCTTGCGCCGTTTATTTTGTCCGGCCTGGAAAAGCTGATGGGCACATTCATTCCGGGATTCCATTCCTTCCAGGCGGCCATGATCACTGCGGCCCTGCTCTTCTTCTGGTCCTTCACGATCAAGGGCAGCGCGCAGCTGCCGCAGAAACCGCAGATTCATCAGGAAAAACATCAGAAGCACTAAGTACTTCAGAAATATTCATTCAACATAAAAAAGCACCAGCTCCGGCTAGTGCTTTTTCTGTTTCTGTCTCTGCTTCTGGCGCATAATTTCCAGACCGCCCTTACGGTCCTCTACATCCGGCTCGTAATCCTGATCCAGGAAGGTTGTGGTGAAGCCGTTTCCGTTGACCTCACTGACATTGCTGATGGTGATGAAGGCCTTGTCATCGATGGCCAGCGCGGCACGCTTGATGGCATTCAGATTGCGGCTGGAAACGACGCAGTAAACGACCCGCTGGTCATTCTGCATGTATCCGCTGGTGGTGTGAATCAGCGTCGTGCCATAGCCCAGCTTCAGCAGCCGTTCGTTCACCTCCGCCGGTTTCCGCGAGAAAATCATGATCTGCACACCGCCCTGATCCATAACGATGATTTTATTCATTACCACGCTGTAAATCAGTGCGTAGAGGATTCCCAGAATGATGCCATTGGTGCTGGTAACCGGGATCTGAATCAGGAAAATCGTGACGTCACAGGCGTACAAGATCGGCGCAACCTTCCAGCCCAGTTTCCGGTTCAGAATGATCGGCGGAACATCCATGCCGCCTGTGGATCCGCCCATCCGAAGCACCAGACCCAGTCCGACACCGTCCAGAACGCCGGCGCAGATCGCCGCCAGCAGCGGGTCATTCACCAGGTGGTGCAGCATGGTCATCTTCTGGAATACCCCCAGACAAAAAGGAAAGAGAAAGGTACCAACGGCAATGGTTGCCGCAAACTTCTTTCCCAGCATCAGAAAGCCGACAACGAACAGCGAAACGTTAATTACAGCTACAGAAACCGTGACACCTACACCGAAATAGTAATGAAGCATTCTGCCGATTCCGGTAACCCCTGCAACCGTCATATGATACGGGAGGGCAAAACACGCCATGGCGAATGCGCTCATCGCGTTTCCCAGCAGCAGCTGGATCGTATCAAGAACAAACTTGCGATTCTTCTTCATCTGTGCCTCCTGTCTTATTCTTCTAAAAACTCATTATTTTATCCGCATCATCATGCAGCTCTTTCATCAGAAAAGCGCATCCGGGAACACCATTTCCGGTATGGCCGCTTTTTACATTTTTCGCTTCCGCGCGCAGAAATTCCCGATGCGCGCGTCCGCCCAAAGCATGAGCATACATGCTATTGCGTAAGTATCAATTATATCAGAGGAAAATACAGATTGGAAGAAAAATCCAGTTGATTCAGTGAAAAATGACCGGAGTTTCGGCGTTTCTCATGATTCCGGCATGAAATTTTTTGCTGATTTCTGTCGTCAGATATATAAGGGACGCATTCAAACAGAATGCCGGATTCCGGAGCGCTCTCCGGGATGGCCGCAGAGTCGGAGCCCATCCGAAAACCCGCGGGAACTGCCGCAAACGTTAATGCATACGGTGCGGCAGTCCGCTCGCAGGTTTTATCGTCTGGTTTATCTCGCCTGATATTCATTCTGCGGTCAGCCGCTGCTCGTTCTCCTTCTTCTCCGGCACGGCTCCGGCTTTCAGCATGACGTCGTAGTTTCCGTCCGCAATGTCAATCGGAAGCTCTACGCGGCTGTCTGCGCGGAAGATGCCGTTTTCCACACTTCCGGACAGGTAGACACAGTCGCGGAAGAACTCGGAAACTTTCTGGTTTGCAGGGTGATGATAGATTTCTGCCGGCTCTGCGTACTGCAGAATCTGTCCGTCCATCATGACCGCGGCTTTGTCGGCCATGGACACGGCTTCCTGACGGTCGTGGGTAACCAGGATTGTGGTCATGTGAAATTTCCGGTGCAGTTCTTTTACCAGGCTCCGCATGCCCTCGCGGAGGTTTTCGTCCAGTGCGGAAAAGGGTTCGTCCAGGAGCAGGACGTCCGGGCGGGCCGCCAGGGCGCGGGCCAGGGCGATTCTCTGCTGCTGGCCGCCGGACAGCTGATGGATGCGGCGTTCTCCGTATCCTTTCAGCTGCACGTCTTCCAGAAGTTTTTCTGCCTCTTCATGGCGCCGTGCCGCGCTGACACCGCGGATTTTCAAGGGATAGGCCACATTTTCTTCTACGGACATGTTCGGAAACAGGCGCATGTCCTGAAAGACGATGACGGTGTTTCTTTTATGAGGCGGAAGGGTGGTGATATCATTCCCGTTCAGACGGACAATGCCCTGCGAAGCAGGATAAATCCCGGCAATCGCCTTGAGCAGAGTACTTTTGCCACATCCGGACGGGCCCAGAAGGGAAATAAACTGGCCTTCTTCAACCTGAAGGGAGATGTCCGGGAGGATAACATGCTTTCCGAACTGCACCCGCAGATTTTCTATGCTTAATTTAATCATGCTTGTTCCTTTTCTTGATTTCACGAGCTGCTCCCTTCTGTGGAGCAGACTCAGCAAGGGATCTCCTTGCGGATTGGTTTTTGCCGCTTATGCCTGCAGATTCCGGTTCATTTTCTTCAGAATGCTCTCGAAAACCGCGAAGACGAGCAGCGCAGACCCGACGAATACGACGGAGTATACGGAAGAAAGTGCACGGTCGCCACTCTGAATATAAGGCACCAGAACCAGCGCGATGGTCTTGATCTTTCCGCCTCCGGCAAGGAGGGTCGTGAAGTACTGGCTGTAGGAAATGATGAATGACATGCAGAAGGAGGACAGGATTCCCGGCAGCAGCTGCGGCAGGGTGACATCCAGAAAGGCTCTTCCCGCCGGCGCGCCCAGCACCTGTGCCTGTTCTTCCAGTGCGTTTCCGGCCGCTGCGGTCATATCGCTCATGATCGCGTAGGCGTAAGGCAGGCCGCAGACCAGATGCACCAGCACGACGCCGGTCATCGTGTCGTTCAGCCCGATCCGGATCAGGGTGACCTGAAAGCCCATGGCGAACACGGTTCCCGGAACGACCATCGGAAGGAATTCCAGATAACGGATAGCTGTTCTTCCCGGAACCCGGTAGATTTCTGTCGCCCTCGCCGTCATCACTGCAATTACGGTAGATAAGAAGGCTACGATCGAGGCCAGGAGAACACTGCTTCCGAGCAGACCCGGAAGCGGAGAAGATCCGAAAAGCAGTTCATGCCAGGTTCTTCCGGTCCAGGTCTGCGGGGCGATATGCGGCCAGGGCCATTTTCCGGTAAAGGACCAGAGGACGATCACCAGAGCCGGAATCAGGATAATCCCCGTCGTGAGAATCAGTACGGCATGCATGACGCCTTTTTTGTTCGTTCTCATGCGCGGCCTCCTCTCTTTTTCATAAGCCGGTGCATCAGGAGTGCATAGAGCATCGCCATCAGCGCGGATAAGATCAATGTGATTCCGTTCATGGCCATGGCGTAAGGCCGGTCTTTCAGATCCGGCGTCTGGAACTGGATGTAGGTCTGCACCGGAAAGGCCTTTGGCTCCGTTGCGCCTAGCAGAAGCGGAACTTCATATCCGCCGAAGGCAAAGATAAAGATGATCAGAAATGCCTGGGCGATTGCCGGCATACTCATCGGCAGCGTGATATCGAAAAAGCTTCTCACCGGACTTGCGCCCAGGTTCTCTGCCGCTTCGCCCAGGGTTTCCCCGATGCTCTTCATCAGTGCCAGGGTGAAATAGGCTACAAACGGCGATTCTTTCCAGATATAGGCGATAATCGCTCCGCTGTAACTCTGCCCGTACAGAAAATCCGGGAAATGATTGTAGTTATGTAAAAGTCCAAGCGCGTAGAAAATACGCGGAATAATTCCTGTCTGTGAAAGAAGCGCCACCGTAAACACCGCGACAACCGCGTGCGGAACCAGAATCGGCAGCCGCACCACCGTCAGCATCCCGCCCTCTGCCTTCCGGCAGCGGATCAGCGCCGCACAGATCAGCGTTCCCAGAATGGATGCGATTACCGCCGAGAAAAACGCGATCCTCAGGCTGACCAGAAGCGACTTCATCAGCCCCGGCTCCTTCAGCACTTCTTTATAATAATCCAGCGTAAAGGTCGTAAGCCCAAACGCTCTGATATAGCCCAGTCCCTGCACAATTACGTTAATGACCGCGGCGATAATCGCCGCGGTCACAAGCATAAATGGGATTAAAAGCAGAAACGGGACAACCCGTCTGTTTTTCATAATTTAAACACCTGTCCTGTCTGTCAGATGCTGCCCCTCCGCGCCTTTCTCTGCGCCGGCAGGCAGACAACTATTTTCCGACAACTTCCTCGCTCCAGATCTTCTCGATTACCGGAACCAGGTCAGCCGGCATTTCCGGAACACGGTGCTTCAGCAGTGTATCCTGGCTCAGTGTACCGCTTCCCATATCAACACTTTCAAACTGCTTCTTCTGAGAAGAACTCAGCTTGTCCATGTCCGTAACCGGCAGATTCTTTACTTCCTTATACTGGGTCAGCTGCATCTTCGGCGACAGGATGGCATTGATCAGCACTTCCGCACCAGCCTTGTTCGGAGAATCGAAAGCGATCGCCATGTAGCTGGTGTTACCGATTGTTCCTTTATCAAATACAAAGGTCTGATTGGTCTTGCTGATCAGTCCGTCGGCAATTCCCTTTGTGACGGAATACGGGCTGTAGCTCATATCCATAACAACTTCGCCGTCCTGATACATGGTATCCAGCTTGGTGGATGTGCTCGGGAAAGTCTTTCCCTGCTTCCACAGATACGGGTTCAGCTGACGCAGATACTTGATGGCCGGCTGAATGGCCTTCTTTACGGTGGCCTTATCGGCCTTCATGTTCTGAAACTTCTTATATCCGCCGCATGTCTCGTAAATAATATTGCGGACGAAGGCACTTCCGGTAAAGTCCGGCGGTGCAGGATAAGTAACCTTGCCCTTATTCTTCTTGCAGAACTCCAGCAGTTCCTGCGCACTCTTCGGCGTGTCCGGAGTAACCTTGCTGTCGTTGTAGAATACGAACTGCGCCTTTGCGTACGGAGCCTCATAGCCCTTGATCGGCTTGCAGAAGTCGTACTTGGTCTCCTGATCGTTCAGGTCGATGTATTTCTTCATGTTCGGCAGTCTGCTGGTGAACGGTCCGTACAGGAGGCCGTTGCCCTTAGCGGAATAGAAATTCTCGCCGTTGATCCAGATGACATCGATGCTTCCCTTCTTGGTGCCGCCTTCTTTGTCGCTGGACAGCTTGGCCAGAATATCATCGATATCCATGCCGACAACCTTCAGATTGATGTCGTACTTTTCCTTGACGTAAGGCTTGACTGTGTTATTCAGCCAGGCGTTTCTGTCCTTGTCTCCGGCCCATCCGTAGAATGTAACCGTCGTTCCCTTCGCCTTCTTCTCCACCTGGCTCCAGCTCATGCCCGCCAGAGAGTCCTTGCTTTTGGAACTGTCAGACTTACTGCTTCCGCATCCGGTCAGCCCGAACGCCACAGTCGTCAGCGCCAGCATGACCGCCAGCAGCAGTGCGATTTTCTTCTTCATAAACTACTCCTTTTCCATTATCGGACAAAATATTTCCGCGCTGCTTCCGCAGCGCCTCCGCAAGAGGATTTCCCTGCCGGCGGCCGCATTGCTCTCGGCCTCCGTCTCTGCTCCTCCTGAATGCAGTCCTTGTGATGTTTCTGCCTGCCGCAGAAGTTACGATTCCGCCGGAATACAGACATCCGCCCGGAAAATCGTATCGTACACGTGCCGTGTGTACGCAGAACGGTCCCGGATTTCCGGGAGTGTAAGGGCCCTTTCCGGTCCGTCTCCCTTCAGCATTCCGCTCCGAAGCGATTCTTCTGTCGGATGAAGCTTCTCCCTCTTCATCAGAAAATATTCCGGATGCAGGGCCTGCGCCGCCGCCATCACATCCCAGCAGACGAATCCGCCGAGTCCGTAGTTTTCATGATAAAACTGGAACCAGTAATCCAGTTCATGAGAGAGAAAAGCCGCCAGCTGTCCCGGGTGTTCAGCCAGCGTCTTCCGGAACTCTTCTTCCGCAATAAAAGAATGAAGGGAATTCTGTGCCGTCGCAATGCGGACATCGCTGCCGTTTCTGACAATCTGAAGCGACGCCTGCGGATCGCAGGAAAGATTCAGTTCTGCCATCGGCTCTCCACCGACCAGAAGCGGCTCCGTAATTCCTCCCATCAGAGAAAAACAGTTTACCTCCTGATAAAAGCCTTTCTTCAGGCTTTCCGCCCCCTTCAGATTACTCATGGATCCGGTAGCGATGACGATCAGTTTTCCGGCATATTTCTCTGCCTGTGTTCTCAAAAACACAGATGCATCATTGCTTTCCCTGTCCTCTGCAGATTCCGCGCCCTTCCAGACCGGAATATCGCTTCTCCCCCAGCGTTTCAGCAGACGGACCGTATTTTCATATACGGTATCCTGCGTACTGTTTCCATAGGCGCAGGTCACGCCGAGAAGCTGGACTTCTGGACAGCCCAACAGATAGAGCAGCGCCATGCCGTCATCCACATCGCAGCCGGGCACGCCCATGGTGTTGTCACAATCTAGAATAACTGGAATATTTTCCATTCTATTACGCCTTTCATTTGACCAGGTCTACTATATATCTAAGAATACCCAAACATAACCTGTTAGTCAATCGGATATAAGGTTTTTATTCATTGATAATTTCTATACGTTATTCACTGTGCGTCAGCACATTTCTTTCGCTGTCCAGTTTCTTTTTGTCATAAAAACATATTATACTGATTATAATGGACATATTTCTGAATAATGGAGAGAAAACCAATATGAAACATATCTTATTCGACTGCGATAATACCATGGGAATGGAAGGCCGTCCGATGGATGACGGACTGGCGCTCTTGTATCTGGCAGGGTGTCGGGATGAAGCGGAAATCGCCGGGATTGCCTGTAATTTCGGAAATGGCACAGCTGCGGAAACGTATTCCTGCACCAGAGAACTGCTGCAGGAAGCCGGCCTCAGTTATATTCCTCTATATAAAGGAAGTGAAAAGGGAGAAGACCCGAGGAGCGAAGCGGCGGAACTGATCGTCAAGGCGGCGGATCAGCACAAGGGTAAACTGCAGTATCTAGGCATCGGCTCGCTCGGAAATCTTTACGGCGCCTATCTGATCGACCCGGATATTTTCAGTAAGATCGACCGGATTGTTCTGATGGGCGGCATCACAGAACCGCTGTATATTCACAGATCGACTCCTCTTCATGAACTGAATTTCTCGATCAATAATGAAGCATCCTGCTATGTCCTGACCCATGGAAAAAATATCAGTATTATTACGGGGAATAACTGTCTTCCGGTCTCTGAACTGCCGAAGGATGAGTTTATGGACAAGATGTGCCTGAATGACAATCCGAGCGGCATGTACATTGCACAGAAATGCGGCTACCGCTTCCACGACAAGGAAGTGATTTACGGCGCGGACAGTTCGTATTTCTGGGACGGAGTTGCCGCCGCCTATCTGCTGTATCCGGACATGTTCACCGATCATCCGACGCCGTGCCGGATCAACCCGGAAGACATGGAATCCGGATTTCTGCATCCGACTGATGAAGATCAGGCCAACTGTGTTCTGAACCTGCCGCAGGCAAAAAACCGCCGGACTTTCCAGAATACATTCTATGAAGGATGGCTGAATCTGAATATCAATACCCCGGATAAAAATTTTTCCTGCAACGGAGTCTACCTGGACCGGCTTCTGCAGCCGTCGATTCTGATCGAACTGAGCAAGGCGCCTGCCCACGGCTTTCTGCTGATGCAGAAAATGAAAAACGACGGCCTGATCGACAGCAGCCTTGACCCGGCTGGTTTCTACCGCCGGCTGAAAAAACTGGAGCAGGACAACTGCCTGACTTCTGTCATAGACCGCAGCTCCGGAAAGCCGAGACGCGTGTTCTCCATCACGGATTTCGGGCGCCGGACCCTACTCGCCTGGGAGCGGACCCTGGAAAACTATGATCAGCACATTCAGCTGATTCTTCGGGAAATCGAGAAAGTAAAATAAAGCGGTGAAAAGAACGGGGGCTGTTGTACTATGCTTATTCTAGCTTAGTGCAGCAGCCCCATCGTTTTTCATCACTGTTATACAGCCTGTTTCTGCGTTTCTTCAGCACCCTGCTGCAGAAGAAAGCAGTTCCTCACTCTAATTAATATGCCAGTACCTCACAGCCGTCTTCGGTTACCAGAACCTGAACTTCCCACTGCGCAGACATGCTGCCGTCTCTGGTGTAAACGGTCCAGCCGTTCTTTTCATCGACCTTGATTTCCGGGCGGCCCAGATTGATCATCGGCTCGATGGTGAAGCACATTCCCGGAACCATCAGCATTTCCTCACCCGGCTTGCTGACATAGCTGACAAAAGGATCTTCATGGAACTCGCATCCGCAGCCGTGTCCGCCGAATTCCCAGACAACGCTGCATCCGTTCTCTACGGCATGGCGGTGAACCACATCACCCATGTCTCCCAGCGTCTTCCAAGGCTTTACGGCCTTTACGCCGAGATCTACACATTCTTTTGCTACGCGGACAAGCTTCTGATTCTCTTCAGAAACATCTCCGATCATGAACATACGGGAAGAGTCTGAATAATACCCTTTATAAATCGTTGACATATCAACGTTTACGATGTCTCCATCTTTCAGAATGACATCCTCGGAAGGAATACCGTGGCAGACTTCGTTATTGACGGATGTGCACACGCTCTTCGGATAGCCTTCATAATTCAGGTCTGCAGGGATTGCGCCGGCCTTGGTGACCACGTCATAAACCAGGTCATCAATCTCGATCGTCGCCATGCCCGGATGAATCTTCTCCGCAACCGCATCCAGCGCAGCGATGTTGATCTTCGCGCTTTCTTTAATTCCGGCGATTTCCTCCGGCGTCTTGATGATCGCACGCTCCGGAACCTCATAGCCCTGTTCCTCATATTCATCAATCTTCAGATCCAGAGGCATGTGGCATTTCTTGTACTTTTTCCCGCTGCCGCACCAGCAGAGTTCGTTTCTTCCCATTTTCGGATTGGTGTATTCCATATTCTATGAGCCTTCTTTCTCTCCATTCTTCGGGTCAAACAACTTTTATTTTAGCATGTAAAGTTCTGTTTTTCTATATACATAATAAGACCTTTGCATATTTTCTACGGTGGTCGGGGAGGCTGTCCGATCGATACAAGTCTCTGACCACCGGCTGCTCTTTCTGAATGAGATTGTTTTCACATTGCTGCTGTGATTCTCATGCAGCATTCTGCGCCTGTTCTCCTTTGTCTGTTTGTATACGCAGCAACAGAAAATATAAAAACGCATATATATACATGTATATGTATGTATTTTGCATTCATTTAACTTCGTATTTTTCTGGTTCGTTTAAATCATGATTATTATATTTTCCGCAGAACCAGGCTTTCTCCCAAGTTAAATATTCCGAAAACTACAGCCCACTTTTGTAACATATTTACTTCAATTCCATGTTTTTGTCAGCCCTCTGAGGAATGAATTCCCCCGCATTTGCCCTTCCCAAAAGGCTATTATCCCCTCATCATCCATAAAATTCCAGTCGATACTACTTTCCTTATGATATTCCCGGTTTATCCACGGATTTATAATTATTCGGTTCTGCGCTTTCTGTCAAAAATCGAAAAAAAACGAACCGTAATAAATTTCATCACGCTTTCATCACATTTCCAGGCACATCTTCCAGAACTGCTGGGAATCCCAAAAAAACATGCCCTCAAGTCAGGTAATAAATTACCCACATTCAAATTCTCATGTAGAAATTATCCGTTATCGGAAACAATATAAAATCAGGAACTCCACACGCCCTGACGAAGCCGGCATACAGTATACACGCAGCGGCAGCACCGCAGTCTCACCTATTAACCTCCTTCTGCCTTCACCTTCACCGTCACAGACTTCAACCTCAAAAGAAACCCAGCTCCTATACATCCCACGCATACAGAACCCCCTCCATAAGCGGACAGCGTGAACGCCCTGATTTTCAGGGAATTTCCCACTGCCCGCTCATGAAGGGGGCTCATCATTCTGAATTTCTATTTTCCGATCTCGCGGGCCGGCGCCTCTACTCGGTCTGCATTCCGCCGTCCACGGTGTTTCCGGCGTTCTGGACGGCGATTATTCCGCTGCTGCGCATGGCAGCGCCAGGTTCCTGAGAGCTCTGGCTCTGATTGAAGAAGGCCGCGCCGAACAGCATGCCGATGCAGGCGATAACCATGAACAGGAACATGCGGATTCTCTGGAATTTTGCAGCTTTCTCCTGCTCATACTGCCGGAGAGTCTGGCCGTTTTTGTGTGTCCGTGAAAACGCGGCTACGGCGAGGGCGTTTCTCTTAAAACGTTTCAGCGCCGCAGGGTCATTGGAGTGTTTCCACCAGATCGTTTTCCCTGTTTTCGACACTCCGGCCTTGTTCCAGTAGGATTTTTGTCCGGCCTGATAAGGAAGCGGTTCAGACCCCAGGGAAACAACCTTCATCTTCCCGCCGACCCAGAGATCCGTGGTCTTTTTCTTGACTCCGTAAACCTGAACGGATTTTCCGTCTTCAGAAGGGCAGAAATAATTCAATGTCTTCCAGTTCTTTACGTAACGTCCCTTTCTTGCTTTCCGTTTTCTGAGCGGACGTCCTGGATTTCTGCGCATGAATCATTCCCCCTTTCTGTCTCATTATCCCCAGCCTGGTGTTTCCGCCAGACCGGCTCGTTCATGCGCTTACGCGCTGTGGTGTTTCTTGTCTTCGATCATTTTCTGTCCGGCCTTGTTGATGCAGGCTTCCAGGGACAGTTTTTCTCCAGCTTTCAAAACAAACTGGCCAAGGCTGATCCGCAGACGGAACGGGTATCCGCTGTCCTTTGCCGCCTTGTTGGCTGCATCTTCCAGGCGTTCGCCGATATGGTCTCCGTCAGTTTCTCCCAGCAGCAGGAATTCATCGCTTCCGTAACGCATGCCAAAGCATCCTTCTTCGCTGCAGATCGCGCTGACGCTGTCCGCCAGCATGCGGAGCGCCGTATCGCCCATCTCATATCCGTAGATCGCGTTGATTTCCTTCATATTATCAACATCCATAAAGCAGAAGCGGACATTCTTTTCCTCTTTCCGCAGACGGTCGAACATCGGCGCGCCGAAGCGCTCCAGTCCGATCCGGTTGTATAATCCGGTCAGCGGGTCCTTTACATACAGAGTATGCAGACGGTGGTTCAGCTGTTTCAGCAGATGGGTTCTCCGGATATTCTCCATCGCGTTTTCCATCAGCATCAGTGTCGTCTGGAGAAAATTGAACTCGATGGAAGGAGATCTTCCATCCATGGCGACATATCCGAGGTGCACCTTGTTATAGTGCAGCGGGCAGAAGATCAGCAGACGGTTCCTGGACGGGATTCCCTCTGGCAGCATATTTTTTGCCGAAAACTCACTGTAGACATGGGTTCCCTCGTTCAGTTTCATGGATCCGGCCATTTCTCCGGATACAGCCATCAGTTCGGCCTGTCCGGAATATGCTCCGTCGATGCGTTCACGTTCATACTGGCGGAGATAGCCGGCATTGATCATCAGATATACATTGCGGGCACCCAGTACCGGGGCGAACTTCTCGAATGTATCCATGAAGTCATTCAGATCCTCAGCATCCAGCATCGCTCTGTCCATGGCAGACTGTCTGCGGTAGTAAGTCTGCATGTAGAGTTCCTGCTCATGATAATTTCTCTTCAGGCGCTCGATGTCGTCCGGATCATTCGGGCATCCGCAGGACGCGCTGTTTACCAGCCGGTGCGGGCTGTAGATACAATCGCTTCCGCCGCCCGCATTTCCTTCAATACGTTCCTTCAGAACCGTCAGGGCGGTGTAGGTAATTCCCGGGTAATCACGTTCAATGGTGCAGAGACGCGGCTCATGAAAGGCGCCGATTGTCAGATTATCAAAACCTGTAACCAGAATATCCTCAGGGACCCTGACTCCGTATTTCTTCATGCAGTCGCAGAAACCGACCGCCATATCATCATTGCTTAATACGGCTGCATCCGGAAGAGCCTGCGCATCGTAGCCGTGATCCTGAAGAAGTTTCTCTGCAGCATCATAACCGCTCTCCTTGGACCAGGATCCGTCGACGATCTGGTAGTTGGCCGATCCGACGCCGTTTTCCCGGCAGGCCGCCAGGAATCCCTGTTCTCTGGACTGCGCCTCTTCACTGCGTCTCAGTCCCCTTACAAAAAGCAGCTTTCTGGCTCCATGCGCACGGATTACATGTTCGGTAATTTCTTTCTCAGCCTCAAAATTATCCGTACCGACGAAGGTTACGCCCTGAAGCTGGTAATTAATTGAAACGACAGGAAGTCCCATCCCCATCGCGTAATCAGCAAATTTCTGCCGCATTTCTCCCGGCCAGGACTGATTTCCTTCCAGAATCACTCCATCGTAGCGGGTCAAATCCGGCAGATAGAAGAAATCGTCTGCCACATCCTGCGGGTCTTCACTTCCATAAACGCCGAACTCATCAAAGACAGAAATATCGACATCCGGATTCAGTTCCAGAAACTGCTCCATTCCTTCCAGAAACCGGTTGACCAGTTGATAATTCCAGTCTGAGGTAAAAAAAGCTATGTTCTTCTGCATGATAAATCTCCCATTCCAAAAATTCTTCGCACATTCCTTTCTATTATATTACCATATTTTTCCGCAATTGCATGTTAAGATTTCCAGATTTCACACGGAATACAGAATAGATGAAGAAATCCGCCTCTTATTCTGTGACTGTGGAGATAGTATTTTCAATGGAAAGATAATATGCCCGCTGCCATTTATGAGGAAGAATAAAGGCAGCGGGCAATATTGAAAATCTGTATATATCTGTATTTCACGGAAATCAGCACAGAAAACAGAGAATTCTGTTCTGATTTCTCAAGCAGTAATTAAGTATATCAACATCCTTGATTGTGTTTGTGTACTGATGACGCTCGGAGTTGCTGCTCCCATGCGATCGACAGGCCGTTTCGATCAATATACACGCGATTCATAATCTTGTTTTTATTGCTACTCTGTGTTGCTTTATCTCTCTGACTTTACTATAATGAAATTGAAGGTATTTGTATAGCGACAAATAGTATTGATAGAATTGAATTTAATTCATATCTATCTATAATATAACTTAGATCGTTAGAATACAGACAAAATTCAAACGGAGCAAGAGAATATATGGACATAAAAAAATGCAAAATTTTTGTATTGACGACGGAAACAGAGAACATTTCCAAGACCGCAGACCTGACGGGATACACGCAGTCTGCCATCAGCCATATGCTGAAATCCATGGAAAAGGAAACAGGAATCCAGCTTTTTGTGCGGGACCGGTACGGAGTCCACCCGACACCAGTTGCCAGAGAGCTCCTTCCTCATATCAACGCACTTTTAAACGAGAATGAGAAAGTGGAGCAGTTCATCTATGATCTTCACGGATTGGAAGTCGGCACGCTGACGATCGGCACATTTTCCAGTATTGCTTTGCATCTCCTTCCGGATATTTTTCGAGATTTTTCGACTTCTCATCCGAATATTTCCTTTAATATCAAGGAAGGCGGCAGTGATGATCTGGAACGGTGGACGGTGGACAATGAGGTGGACTTCTGCCTCTACAGCCAGAACCAGAACAGTCCGCTTCAGTTTTTCCCGCTTACAAAAGATCCGATCGTAGCAGTTCTGCCGCCGGACTTTCCTCTGCTGAAGGGACAGACATCTGTCCCGATTCAGATGTTTGACAAACGTCCATTCATCATTTCTCAGGCGGGAATTGAATACGATATTCACCGCGCTTTAAATGAAGCCGGCATCACTCCCAATGTCCGGTATTCTTCTAAAGATGATAAGACCATTATTGCCATGGTGGAACATGGCCTCGGCGCAGCCATGCTTCCGAAGCTCTCCACAAACAACGCGCCGGCGGATGTACTCAACCTTCCGCTGGATCCCCCGTATTCCCGCACTCTGGGAATCGGTATCAAAGACACAAAAAATGCTGCTCCCCTCACTAAACTTTTCATCCGTTACATTCTGAATCATTTTCATCCCGATTATCCGGATCCATTTCCAACCGGGAAATAATCTCTTCTGATTCAGAAAGAGAGGAGCATACTTATGGGACTTGGACCGAGCATTAAAATGACCACATTGATTTTACAGAAGTCATCCGCGCGCTCGGTGAACACGGCATTCCCTCTGTCGGCCTAAGCTATATCGGACTTCAGGGGAGACTCGTCTGCAGCAATCCTTATGTCAACACGATCATCGATTTCAATATAGGAACAGGGATCACCCTTGAACTTTCCGGCATCCGGGCAATGCTCAACGGCGTGGAAGATAAAACCGGATACCAGCCGGCCAATATTGGTTCGTCAGAAGGAATTCTTTCCGAACATGTCTGTTTTGACCGTGCCGGAACCCCTGCGTGGAACGATCTGATCCTGCATATTGATTTCCTGTTTCAGGAAGGAGAAGGCCGAACAGCAGAAGGAATCGAAGCTGCACACCGGACCGCGGACAGAATTCTTCAGGAAATCCGCAGAGCAATGCTGAAGACAGCCGAAAACCAGGATTTTCTGAATTCTTGCCAGTCAGAAACGTTCAACTTTACTGCACATCCCGGCAAGATGCGCCTGATTCTGGTGAAAATTTCATCCGGTCTCGGAAATATGTATGATACAGCGATATTTCCGGATCAGCTGGGCGGAATCCTCGGCGCACAACAGATGCGCCTGAGAAATAACGACCCGGTCATCTTCAGCCCGCTTCAGGTCCTGGACGGCGCCATTCATACGCTGATCTGAGGCTGTGCTTTCCGCGGCCAGTCTGAATACGATACAGGATAAGAAACCGGATATTCTTTTCCCAGAATTTTGGAATATCAATAATCTACAATGCAGACTCCATGGCAAATATGGGAAACTGCTCAGCGAACTTTAAGATGCTGGCAGATCCGGGATCCAAATCGTGTTAATTGTTAATGAGGCCGCCGTACCATGCTGTTTGGCGCACGGTGCAGCGGCCTGTTATCCTGAAATTTCAGTCCAGCAGCCATGCAATCTGTTTTCCACTTCATGTACAGCAGCTGTCTCTTCTCTGCCAAGTTCTTATAACAGCTCCTCGTTAAATACTCGTAATCTGCGTCTGCAGCAGGCTTCCCACGGTATCCGCAAACCGGTCGTAGGAACGGATCCGGACGAAATCGCGGTTGTACATTCTCCGTACGCCCGGCAGATCGTCATCTGCGCCGTAGAAAATTCCCAGCACGTTGATGCCGGCCATTCTGGCCGCGTGCACCTCTGCCGCAGTATCTTCGATTCCGTTGTCCCCAGCATAATCCCGGAGCACACCGGCATCCGACTGCATCTTGATCATGTCATTCGGTTTTGCATCGGAAAGGATGATCAGAATCCGGTGATCGGCATGATTTTTCTTAATCAGTCCCGTGGTAATCCGGACGGCCAGTCCGTCACGGTTGGCTCCGGTGGTATAGAAACGGAAGATATTCCGGTTGGCTTCTCTCGGATCGTTATACCTTCTGTACACGTTCATGATCGTGTAGCCGTTCATGGCGCAGAATCCCAGCACACGCACAGGAATTCCGCAGCGCGTCAGGCTCTCTGCAATAATATAGGCCTGGGCAGAAACCATTTCCGTTCTGTGCACCTGTGAAGTCGAGGAATCGATCAGAATATCCACACTGATATCGCCGGTATCGCCTTTGATCTCTTTCTTGAATACCGTGTCATCGTCCAGATACAGACCTCTCCAGATCCGATTGGCCTGCAGGATTCCCGTCGGTGCGTTCACTCGCTGCGTCTCCATGTGCATCAGGACCGAATTCCGGATACGGCTGGTGAGCCGGTCGATAGTTACCCGGTGCTTCTGCTCCTGTTCATGGAATTTATCCATGTTCACCTTACGCTGCTCTACCGCGAGCTGCAGCTGTTTTCCGGCAAATCCCTGATTCAGCATATCCTGATCATAGTCACCGCTGGTGAAGTAGAGATGGACGTCCCTGTGGTTTCCCGTGCAGTAGTCCTTTTCCATCTGCTTCATATCCTGTTCTTTCATCACAGGCTTGCCAAAGTAGTTCTTGATATATTCCTTCAGGCCTTCATCCGTCTGCGCAGAATACTTGGAGAAGGAAACCTTGATATGACTCTGGTCCACCAGCGAACCGCCGTATTCCGACTGATGCTCGCCAAATCCGAAGGCCATCTTCCGCATCGGCCCCATGGCTTCATGCGCCTTCCTCGCCTTTACGAAGAGGAAGGGATGCATGACCGGATTGATTTCAAACTTCTTTTTCTTCTCTCCCGGCTTTGGACGATGATAGGTGAAGAACTGCGAAAGAGTCTCCGACAGATGGTCCAGGGCCTGATCCGTGTCCAGGTCTCCGCTGATTTCCAGCGCGTCCAGAAGTTTACGGTCGACCAGATCCGGCAGACCGCAGTCCTCTCCCAGAGAACGCTTCAGATGACCCTCCAGCAGCCAGTCCGCACGGCTGGCGTTAATGGACGCGTAAATATGCGGAATGGTCTTCTTCGCGTATTCCTTCCGCAGATACGGGAAAACCGGACGCTCATTCTTTTCTTTTTCATACGCGCCGTTCTCGAACATAATCCAGAACAGATTCTCGTACATGCCCTGATCCACAAGCCCGTTGAAGGTTTTATAGAAATCGTAGAGCTTGCTCCAGTCATAATGTTTCCAGATCGCGCCGATGATGCAGTTCCAATACAGATCTGCGCGTCCTTCATCGTCATAGACTCTGAATCCCGGGTCCGCGTCATAGTCCTGCGCGGCATTCCAGATCAGGTTCAGTGCGCGCTTTTTCTCAAAATCTGTGACTTGCATATCTGCCTCTTATCCCTAATCCGTAAAAATCTTATCTCTTGTGAGGTCTCCCGGCAGGCGGACGGATACCATATCATCCACCAGCTGACGCTCGTAATCGTCGAAGCACTTGTTGACCATGCCCAGTTCCAGAGCGCGTACCGGATCCAGACCTCTGTCCATCATATGAATGGACGCCAGCAGTCCACGCAGGTCCAGGGCCTTGGTGGAAATTTCTCCGCTCTCGCACTTCTTTCTGATCTCCATGAAGAGATCCGCAAACTGCTCGTTATATTCATCTTTCAGATTCGGGAACTTGTCCGTGATCAGCTTCTTCAGGCCCTCCTTGGTGATGACCGGCATATGGATCACCACGAATCGGGATGCCAGCGCTTCATTGACCTCACGGGTTCCCGCATAACCATAGTTCATGGTTCCGATAAATCTCGTGGATTCCTGCAGCTTGATCTTATCATAGCCCGGAACATCGATGAAGCGGCGGAAGTCCAGCGTCGCGTGCAGAACCGCCAGCGACTCATTCTTCGCCATATTAATCTCATCCAGCACACCGAATCCGCCGTTTTCCGCTACCTGATAGATCGGTCCCTTGCGGAGAACGACTTTTCCATTCTCGAATGTATCGGTTCCGATCAAGGACGCGGAGTCTGTGTTGATGTAGAAAGAAATATCCCACTCCGGGCGGTGGAAGACATTGGACAGACCCTGAGCCAGGACATTCTTTCCAGTGGCCTTCGGTCCGTCCAGCAGGATGTTCTCTCCAGCCAGAATCGCGGTGATCGCCTCTTCCCAGACTTCCTTTCCGTAGTACTTATACTGCGGCACCGGGACACGGTCTTCCAGGTCTGCGTCCAGTTTATAGTAATTTCTGAAGTACTTGATCTCATCGATGATGCGGTCGCTGATTCCCTCGTCCTTCAGAAAATCCAGCATCTCATTATTTTCCATGTCAGGCTCCCCCTTCTGTTATTCTGCCTTACGCCGTTCTGCAGCAATATGTAATTCCCCGCCATATGATTCAGCCCGGCACATCGTTCTTATGCGCATTTCTACAGGGACAAAAACTGAACCGGCAAGGAAACAGACCGGCCTTCCTCCGTGTATGTCTGTCTGCTCCTCCGGAGGAGCTCATGATGCAGACACCACCTTATAACCTATTCCCTTTCTATGCAATGTTCAAGCACAGCCAGAACAGTATTCCTCTTGCGCGTGTATATTTTGTCCGCGATAAAAATGAGGCCGCTGCAAAATGCAGCGGCCTCATAAGCAATTCGTATTTATTTTCCATGCCTCATCAGCACGTCTGCATCGTCACTCCTAGTTCAGAGAATGATCTGCTGCGACACGCTTGTTTCCTGTGTGGATGGAAATAGCAATCAGTACGATCGCAACAACGAAGGAGATGATGTAGGATACGTTCCATGGCAGGTGGAATCCGATCTGCGCGTTGCAGATGTAGGATACACATACTACAGAGTAGAATGCCAGCGGAATCATCGGCATCCAGATGAACTTCTTCTTGTTGTTGACAATCATCCAGATCATGATTGCGCACAGTGCGAACAGTGCCATGGTCTGGTTGGACCAAGCGAAGTATCTCCACAGTGTTGTGAATCCGTTTGGATCGAACTTAGCCCAGATCAGGATGATCAGTGTCAGTGCGTAAATAGGAACAGCCAGTGCAAAGCGCTTAGCGTTGTTATCCTGTTTGATATGGAATGTATCTGCAACCATCAGACGCAGAGCACGCAGTGCTGTGTCTCCGGATGTGATCGGCAGGATGATAACACCGATCAGAGCGATTGTACCACCGACAGAACCCAGGCAGTACTTGCAGACAACACCTACTACAGATGTAGCGGAGATGGCTGTCATTGTGCCGTTAACGTTCTGGAAGTAGCTCATAACTCCTGTGGAAGGATCCAGCTGGAAGTTGATGCCGCCGTGAGCAGCTGTCAGCTGAATCATAGCCATTGTGCCGGCAGCCCAGCACATAGCGATGAAACCTTCGCACATCATCATGTTGTAGAATGTCCAGTGACCTTCATGCTCAGTCTTGATTGTTCTGGAAATCAGCGCGGTCTGTGTGGAATGGAATCCGGACAGAATTCCGCAGGCTACTGTTACGAAGAAGATAGGAACGAAGTGTCCTGCCTTGAAGTAAGCAGCATAGTTGAAGCTGGATGTGTTCCAGGAATCCCAGATGTTAACCAGAGGCATCTTCTCAAAGATCAGAGCGAAGAAGATTCCGACTGCAGAGAATACCAGGATGACTCCGAAGATCGGGTAAACTCTTCCGATGATCTTATCGATCGGGAATACTGTAGCGATCAGGTAGTAAATAAAGATAACTGCGTAGATGATCCATGTCTTCGGGTCTGTTGCGAGTCCGGAGAAATGGAATACCTGTGTTGCCGCAATGTCTCCAGGTGTGTATACGAATACAGCACCAACGAGGAGCAGCAGTACGGAAACGAAGATGTTGTATACCATGTATACGCCCTTGTTGGTGAACTTTCTGATCATCTCAGGCATCTGCAGTCCGCCTTCACGTGTGCAGATCATGCCGCAGAAATAATCGTGGAAAGAACCGCCGATTACGTTTCCGACAGGAATAGTGATAAGTGCGATAGGTCCAAACAGGATACCCTGAATAGGTCCGAGGATCGGGCCTGTTCCCGCAATGTTCAACAGGTTGATCAGGCAGTTACGCCAAGTTGCCATCGGTACGAAGTCAACTCCGTCCTGTTTCGCATAAGCAGGAGTTTCGCGGTCGTCAGGCTGGAAGACGCGCTCACATAATGTACCATAGAGAGCTCCGCCTACAATCAGGATGACAATTCCAAGTAAGAATGTAGCCAAAAAACTCAACTCCTAACTGTAATTAAATTGTAATAAAAAGAAAATAATAAATGAACCATGCCCGGAGAAACGGCGGCAGAACTGCTTGCATACAATGTTCCGTATTCAGAACACATTCATGCTTAGTAAACAAATTTTGTCCCCAATATCTCCTTAGCTATATCAAATATAAACCATAAATCCTAAAAGGTCAAGTTCCTGACATTTTCCTGTCACATGATCAACACATAAAAAGCAGGGGGATTTTATCCCCCGCTCCTTATTCTCACTTTTCTCTAAATGCCTTGAAACGACTGCATCTGCATAAAATCACATTTTTATGCATGTGTGCGTTTCCGATATCAATACAGTCGTTTTATAAAATATTTTTATTGCCATTAAAAACTTTTTGTATAGTTATGTATACATTATACTTTTTGCATGGCCGAATGGATGCTTTCCAGGATTTTCCGGAGATCCCCGGCATTCATCTGGCCTGGTGCAGAGGCCTTTTCCGCGCATCCGAAGGTCAGGCAGGAGCCGTCTGTTTCTCCGCCGATCCGGCTCAGTGTTCCTCTTCCGCCCATGGCCATGGTGATCAGCAGCTGATCCGGAAATCTGCGTTTTACCTCTGCAGTCGCGCCCATCAGGGTAAACACATCCTCATCATTTTCCGGCATGCAGGCGATCTTGGCCGCATCCGCGCCGAGATCCCGCATCGTAATAAGGCGATTAATCAACTCTTCACGCGGCGGCGTCTTCTGAAAATCATGGGAGCTCAGAATCACGAATACCTTCTGCTTCTTCGCCTTTTCTATCATCCCGCTGATCTTGTCACCGTCCTTGTAAAACTCTATGTCAACAGCGTCCGCAAGGCCGGATTCCACAGCTTCACCAAGCATCGTAAAATAACGATCTTCGGAAATTTCCTGTTCCCCGCCCTCTTCCGCCGTCCGGAAGGTATACAGCAGATTCATCTGCGGCAAAACTTCCCTGGCAAGGGATAAGGCTTTTCTGACCATTCCCTTACTCTGTGCCTGTTCCAGACTGTCCATTCTCAGCTCGACGACATCATGGGGAACCTGCCCTGTAGCTTCCAGACTGTGCTTTAACTCGCTGAAGTCTTTCCCCATAACCGGAACGCAGACTGCTGGCATGCCATCTCCGAGTTTCACGGATCCGATTTTCTTCACAGCTTTTCCTCCTTTACCAGCCGAAGCAGTTTTTCCTGGACCTGCTCCTCCGTTCCGTCATTTTTCACCGTGTAATCGGCAGCCGCCCGATACTTTCCGATCCGTCTGCTGTATAGATCCAGAACTCTCTGCTTTCCCTCTTTCAGAAGCGGGCGTCCTCCGGTTTCCACATCTCCCATGATGGCCTCCGGGGAACGGTCCAGAAAGATGATTGTACCCGTTTCCCTGTACAGGCGGATATTTTCTTCTCTCTCCACAACTCCGCCTCCGCATGCGATGACCAGGCCGTTTCCCCCAGATAAATAGCGGCTTGTCCGGATTTCCGCATCCCGGAAGGCGTCTTCTCCTTCATCGAATAAATCTTTAATCGTTCTATGCTCCCGCTCCACCAGAACGTCATCTGCATCCCGGAAGGGACGGCCCAGAGCTTCTGCAAGCCGACGTCCGAAACTGCTTTTTCCGCATCCCGGCATTCCGATCAGAATAATGTTCGATTTCTTTTTCTCTTCCGTCATGCTTCCATGTCCTCCGCAATCTTCTGCAGGATTTCTTCAGAGACCTGCAGATTCTGCCAGATTTCCTCCGCAGCTACAGCCTGTGCCGTCAGCATGTACATGCCGTTTCTGGTTTTCAGGCCATTGACTCTTCCCATTCTGAGGAACTCCGTTTCCTTCGGGTTGTAAATCAGATCCATGGCTGCATGGAAATTCTTCACCACTTCTTCAGAAACCGCGGCCTTTCCGGTTTTCGGGAACATTCCCACCGGTGTGCAGTTCACCAGGATATCTCCGCTTCTGCCGTCGAGTTCCTCATAAGAAATCAGACTGCCGCCGTTCTTTTCCAGAAATTCCCGGAATTCGTCCTGCTCATTTTTATGACGGGATACAGCCAGAAGCTCTTCCGGGGCATGGTCAGCCAGGAACTGCACGACGGCCCTTGCGGCACCGCCGGTGCCCAGAACTACACAGACCTTTCCATGAGGATCTGCCCCCATTCCCAGAAGCGACCTTCCAAAGCCCGTATAATCGGTATTAAAACCGAACATGCCATCTTCCGTAAATTTGATGGTGTTCACCGCGCCGATGGCCTCTGCCTCTGCAGAGACCCCCTTCAGGAAGGGCATAACTGCTCGTTTATACGGGATCGTGACGTTAACGCCCGTATACCCTTCTGCCGCCAGCTGCTTCAGGCGGCTTTCCAGTTCTTCCGGCTCCATTTCCAGCAGTTCATAGCTGTTTCCCTCCTGGTACAGCGCCTGGAACAGTTTCTGGTGAATCTCCGGCGAACAGCTGTGTCCGAGTGTTCTGCCAATCAGTCCGAATTTCATCCTTGCCTCTTTTCTTTTTGTCCCCAAAACATGGGGCCGTCTGCATTCAGAGAAAAGAAAAAGACCATCGCGAAATGGCCTTTTCCTGAACAGATTTCTCTGTCCATGCCCCACAAATTATGTTATTTCACAAAAATCGTATGGGTTAATTGTATGGTTAATACAGAAAGTTGTCAAGTTCTCATTTACACTTCTTCAACGAGCAATCCTCATCTGCACGCCTTCTTCAATTACGCACACTTGCTCTCTACGCTGGCTTCTTCCTTCTCCAGCTTGTTTTCCAGTGCCTTGTAAACTGGAACACCGATGAGCATGACAACGATACTGCATGCCGACAGGATTGTGGTCTGAAGGCCTGCCAGGAAGAGCTGATCGACGACGACGAAGAGTCCGCTGGCGATTGCAATAGCTGGAACAATCGGATACAGAGGAACTTTATAGGTTCTCTTCCATTCCGGATGGTCCTTGCGGAGCTTGATGCATCCGACAAAGCTCAGTGTGTAGAAGGTCCAGCATGCGAATACGGCGAGGTTGGTCAGTGTATTGAACTGGCCGCTCAGGGAATAAATCGCTCCGATGATGGAAATCAGGTAGATAGAGTTTACCGGAACCTGGGATTTATTCAGCTTTGCGAACATTTTATGCTTCGGGAACAGTCCCTCCACAGCCATGGAGTACATGACTCTGGATCCGGAAAGTACGAATCCGTTGCAGGCACCGAATACGGAGATCATGATGCCGACAGCGATGATCTTTCCTCCGACATTTCCGAAAAGCTTGATGGCTACTGCGGCTGCTGGCGCATCCATGGCTGCCAGCTGGGATGCCGGGATGACCTTCAGGTAGGCCAGGTTTACGATCAGGTAAATCGCGGTGATTACGGAAACTCCTCCGACAATCGCGCGCGGCAGGTCTTTTCCAGGGTTCTTCAGCTCTCCGGCGATGGCTCCTACACCGGTCCATCCTTCAAAAGCAAACAGAACGGATACGAGCAGCATGCCCATTGCGGAAACCGGATTGACGCCTTTTCCGATCATCGGGCTCATCAGAGGCTGGGAGCTTCCGCCCTTCAGGAATCCGAAGATGATCAGCAGAATGATCGGTGCCAGTTTGCAGATGGTGAATACGATCTGCAGGTTTCCGGCAGCCTTGGCGCTGATGCAGTTCACGATAACCAGAATCAGAATGCAGACCAGTGCCATCGGGACAGCGAATTTCTGACCGACAAACATGGCTGCCTGATTGCCGAATGCTACAGCCAGCGCGGAAATCATTGCCGGGTAGAACAGGAGAACCTGCACCCAGCCGCAGACAAATCCCAGTCTCGGGCTGTAGATATCTCTGATATAGGTGACAATTCCGCCTGTTTTCGGGATCAGCACCGCAACTTCTGCAAAGGTCAGTGCCGCGCAGATGCTGATGATGCCTACGACGAGCCAGGCGAGGATGCCCATTCCCGGAGCGCCTCCGGTAGTTGTAAAAATTGCCTGTGGTTTAAAGAACACACCGGATCCGATTACACAGCCGATTACCGTTGCCAGCGCAGTACCGACACCAAGGTTCTTCTTCAATCCGTCAGACGAACTTTCAGGAGCGCTGCTTACAGCTTTCTTTTCGTCCTTCATAATTTTCTCCCTTCTCCAAACAACTCTGGCCTTCAGTCACATTAACGCGTTAAAGCGTTTAAGCATTAAAAAAGAGACTTTGACCGCACGTAAACTTCAACGTGCCTCAAAATCTCAGTACTTTTGCCTGAAAGCATCACTTCTTCGGCGGCCTTTGGACAGTTTCAATTCAAAACCATACAATTCACTGATCTGCCCGCGGCCTTTCCAGAGCTCCATCCGCAATGTGTCCCTTGTACCTGAAAGCTTCACACCGTCTGTGGCGCAGCCGGTGTTTTCTCCATCGGTTTCCTGCCCCGGCTGTTCACATGCCGGCTGACAGAAAGTCTCCACATCACTTCATCTGGATATTCACTTTTTTACGAGAACGGATTCTATAATCCATTCCGTTTCCGTTATCTTCAACCTTATCTTAATCGATTTCACTCCGCGGTGTCAATACTTCTGCGCCATGTGTACAATATATTTTCAATACTCTTTACATCCGGTTAAATTGTTTGATAATGCTCAAACAATCAGTCGTTTATGCGACTTTCGATATACTGTCTCGCTGCCTCTTCAATCGCACTGCAGGTATGAAAGGCCTGTTTCAGATCCACTCCGCAGCAAATCATGCCGTGATGCGCCATGATGCATCCCTTTCCGCTGCCAAGCGCACGGATCGTGTTTCTGGACAGTGCATTCGTCCCCGGGCGGGCATAATCCGCAACCCGGATAATGCTTCCGACTTCCTCAGCCAGAGCCGGATTTTCCACCTCCAGAGGCATCTTTGCCGCCGCAAACACACTGCAGTATGTCGAATGGGTGTGAATAACCGCGCCGGCATCAGGACGACGACGGTAAATTCCCGCATGCAGGCCCCTTTCCGATGTCGGTTTGTTTCCAAAACGATCATATTTCAGGTTTTTGATGGAAACGACCACCATGTCTTCCGGCTGAAGGCGTTCATAATCCAGTCCGGAAGGCGTGACCAGCATTTCCTCATCGTTCAGGCGTATGGAAAGATTGCCCCAGGTGCCCTGCACCAGTCCGGATGCCAGAAGCCTCTGTCCGTATACGACCAGCATCTCTCTGCACTCTTCTTCAGCCCTCAATATCATCATCCTGCTCCCTTTCTGACTTTGAATACCGGTATAAATAGAAATTCCGCATCATCCTGCAGTCCAGCTTCCCGATATGTCTGGCACCGCCGATGACAGATGCCTTGATATTTACCTTTGCCGACTTCTCCAGCACCAGAAGCGCCGTATACGCCTCATACAGCGTCCGCCCGCAGGTCACCGCATAGCGTCCCTTCAGCAGAACCGCGCTCGTATCATTCAGCGCAGCGGTAATTTCACGGACACTCCGGTGAACAATCGGAACCCTTCTTCCGATAATCTGTGCCATATCATCCAGGCAGGCTCCGATCGGCTTCCCGGCATCGATATATTTTCCGACAAAAGGTGTACGGGCAAGGATCATCGCTTTCTGCTTTTTCAGCTTCATGAGCGCAGCTGCCTCCACGGTATCCAGCTGATCCAGCATTCTGGACACTTCTATAATATCCTCATCGGAAATATAGCGGAAATCCGTTCCTCTTTTTGTGGCAAAAATTCTTCCGTCTTTTTTAAGAATGATTCTTGGCGCAGGCCCCGCAGAGTACGGAAGCGCTGCAATTTTATCCGCGTATTCCGTAATCAGCTGTTTCTGATCCATTCTTGTTCACCTCTCCCATTCTCTGCAGCATCTGACGTCTTACGGCAGAAGCATCTGCAAGTCTCTGTTCCGCCGCTCCGTTCATCAGAAGTACAGTATGTTCATAAACGTAAAGTTCTTCCGTTTTATGAACTGGCATTATAAAAGTCCTCAATACTGACATTATATCGTACGGATGAATATGCGTCCATATGGAAAACATTACATATTTTCCATAAATTAACAGTGTCGCTTTCCCTACAAAATCTTAATTCCCATGCTGACCGCCAGGACGACTGCATCCGCAATCAGCACCCCGAGAGTAATGCTCGGAAGCGCCCGTTTCATTCTCATTTCTGCCAGCGATGCGACCAGCGCGCCGGTCCAGGCTCCGGTTCCGGGAAGCGGGACCGCAACCAGAATACACAGGCCCAGCCATTCATAACGCTCTGCCTTCTTCCTGTTTTTCTCCGCTTTCTGTTCCAGCCGGTCCAGAATATGGTCAAGCCATGTGCTTCTTCCCCGGAAGAACAAAATCAGCCTTCGCAGAAACAGAATAATAAATGGAACCGGCAGCAGATTCCCCGCCGCCGCGATAACATACGCGGCCAGTGGCGCTGCGCCCTTCGCAATGGCAAACGGAAGAGCACCGCGGAGTTCCACCACCGGCACCATTGCCATTAAAAATTCAATCAGAAGTACCTTCATGCAATTTCCTCTCCGCTGCATTTGCCTGCACCATTGGCAGAACTTCCAGTAAAATTTTACAATATTATAGCATACAATTCGAATAGCGGTATGTATTTTCAACTGTCCACAAACTCTGAAAAGCATGATTTCTACACGTCTCCGACGTCTTTTCCGCAGTCTTTCTCATGCCGTTTCATGTCAAGTTCCTGTGTCTGCCCCACACTTTGCTGCAGGACATGCTGTTTCACACAGGAAAACGGCTCCACGAAAGTTTCTGCTTTCGCTGAGCCGTCTGATTCTCTATCTATATTTTATATCGCACAAATTAATCTGGCCCTCAGGCCCTGGTTTTCCCTGAGGGCCGGGTGATCGTCTCCCGGCCCGCGGAATCTCTATCTTCTATATCGCAAAATGTATTTTCAATATCGCAAATGTATCTTTATATCGCAAAATCTATATTTTATATCGCAATTCTAGTTTTAACATCGCAGATTGATGATTTCTGAACTCCGTCATTCTTCCGGATGAAGATCTACTTGATTTTCATGCTTGAAGCGGAGGTCGGGCAGAGCGCCTTGAATCTCTTGGAACGGTATGCTGCTGCACGCTTATGTCCTCTGAACTGCTTATCAGACTTCAGGAAATAGCTGTAGCTGCTTTCTCCTGCATCCCAGGTTGCATCAGCGTTATACCACTTGTTTCCGATCTTGATCAGGTTCCATGCGTGAAGTCCGCCGTTTGCCTGTCCTACGATTACTCTGCAGGGAACACCTGCTTTACGGCACATGTCGTAAACCAGAGCCGCATATCCGTTGCAGACGGCTTTTTTATTTACCAGTGCTGCATAGGCTGTATACGCTGTATCCTTCAGATTTGAGCTGTAATCGTATTTCACATTTTTTGTGACGTACTTATAAATTCTTTTTACTTTCTGCTTGTCGCTGCCGCTTGTTCCGATGGATGCCATTACGCTGTTCAGCTTCTCTTTATAGGTCCGCTCCTGACTCTTGCTCAGTCTGTAGCTGACCTTGTCCTGTACGTGAATGACATACTGTCCATCAACTTTTTCACAGCTGTACGAGAATTCATCGCCGTTATACAGATTCCATGCCGCATAATCTCCTGCCGTATTCAGTCCGTCATCCAGACTGGTCAGGCCGGAAATGCTGGTAGAAGAAAATGTATCAAATGCGGAACCCATGCTGTCTACTTTCAGCGTATAGTTGATTTCCGGATTCATTTCCATGACATTCTGGTAAATGTACTTCTGTGCATCGCTGTAGCTGGTGAATGTGTTATCGTCCGCATACGATGCAGCGGTTCCCATTGCCATGAATACAATAACGGTTAATACGAGAATGATTGTTTTCGCGAATACGTTCCTTTCTTTCCTTTCGCTTTTCATACCGCATACTCCCTTCCATGATGCAAGGAAGCAAAGCCCAGATCAGTGCCTGTTGCCGCGGGTGTTAACATTTCGAGCTTTCCGAATTCTCCACCATACGATAATCGTGGCAGAAATTCGGGCACGAAAAAAGACCCAGACGACTCAAGAATGCAACTGGCTGTCATCTCCGTATCTTCATACAGAGGAAGACCCTTTAGCTTTGCGTCACAGCCTTTCGGCTGTTTTGCCCTTGAAGACTTTAATTGACCGGATCTGAAAACTAAAACAGCGATTACAGGTACTCTAAAACACCCGTAATCGCTTTACATTCGTCGTTTACGTCGAGCTAATGCAGCTGGCTGCCACTCTCCTTCCGGAGAAAGGCCCTCTAGTTTTGCGAACATACCTTTCGGTATGGGTGCCTTTTAATTTTCAACCCTTTCGACTAGTACTGTAGCACATGGCGGAGATGATACCAAGCGTTTTCTTTATAAATCTTCACTTTTTACACAAAAAACGTCCTGATTTGATGTTCAGCCCTTGTACAGCGTAGTCTGCCACAGTTCTATAAACTGTGTAAAATCATAGAAAAGCTCTTTGACTTTTCCATCCTCTGCCTTAGATGCGCGCGACACCGCTCTTGCGTGCGGCCTCTGCGACAGCCTTTGCGACGGCCGGTCCTACTGCCGGATCGAATGCCTTCGGGATAATGTACTCTGCAGAAAGTTCTTCCGGCTTGATCAGGTCAGCCAGTGCCTGCGCTGCGGCCATCTTCATTTCTTCATTGATCTCAGATGCACGGACATCGAATGCACCTCTGAAGATTCCCGGGAATGCCAGAACGTTATTAATCTGGTTCGGGAAATCGGAACGTCCGGTGGAAATTACTGCAGCACCGCCTTCAGCAGCCTCATCCGGGAAGATTTCCGGTGTCGGATTGGCACAAGCGAAGATGATCGCATCCTTGTTCATGCTCTTGACCATTTCTTTTGTCACCAGTCCAGGAGCGGAAACGCCGATAAATACGTCTGCGCCCTTCAGAACGTCCGCAAGGCTTCCCTTCTGCATTTCCTGATTGGTAACCTCTGCCATTTCCTTCTTAATCCAATTCATTCCGTCCTCGCGGCCCTTGTAAATTGCGCCGTGGCGGTCGGTCATGACGATATTCTTAAATCCTGCGGAAAGCAGCAGCTTTGTGATGGAAATTGCGGCAGCACCTGCTCCTGAAGTGACGACCTTGACATCCTCTTTCTTCTTTCCGACAACTCTCAGAGCATTGGTCAGTCCCGCAAGGGTGATGACGGCTGTTCCGTGCTGGTCGTCGTGGAAAATCGGAATGTCGCAGCGTTCTTTCAGCTTGCGCTCAATCTCAAAGCAGCGCGGTGCAGAAATGTCCTCCAGGTTGATTCCGCCGAAGGACTTGGAAATCAGCGCTGCCGTGTTGACAAAGGTATCTACATCCTTGGAATCCACGCAGAGCGGGAATGCGTCAACGTCCGCAAAAGACTTGAAAAGGACGCACTTTCCCTCCATAACCGGCATTGCCGCCTGCGGACCGATGTCTCCCAGTCCCAGAACTGCAGAACCATCTGTAATGACCGCACACATATTCCACTTTCTTGTCAGATCATAGGCGCGGTTTTCATCCTTCTGGATCTCCAGACAAGGCTGTGCAACGCCCGGTGTGTATGCCAATGAAAGATCATCCTTATCCTTTACCGGAACACGGGAAACAACCTCGATCTTACCGCCCCATTCACCGTGCAGACGCAGAGATTCCTTTGCATAATCCATACTAATTATCCCTCCAAATTTCTAATCCACTCATATTTTCAAAAATATATACTGTATTATTTTATCTCAATGGCCCAAAAACGCAACCGTTATGCAGGGATTTCTGCATTTCATCTGCCTCCGATTTATGGTATAATGCATGCAAAGTACGTGCATCCGGAGGATCATGAACCTTCCCGGTGCAATAACTGCGGCCTGGCAGAGTTTCTTTTGTCAGGTTCATTTACTATGTATGAAACAACAAGAATGGAGTTGATTATTCACAATGACAGCAAAACAGGAAAACGGCCTGAAGCATCTGATTAACGGCACGGCATGGATGACCTTTGCCGTTATGGGTTATGTGATCTACAATCTGATTACCTACCGCCGGCCGGTAATGCACGGTATCTGGCCGAAAATCGCAGACATCGCGCTGGTAATCGGCATCATCCTCGCGGTCTGGTGCATCTACATGTCCATCGACGGCATCCGCACACAGTTCGAGGTGAAGAACGAGATTTCGCTGAGCTACCGGAAAATCACGATCTTCGGCATCGCCGCCATCGCAGTCATGGAATTTATTTCCCTGGTTGTTCTGAAACAGGGACTGACCGCAGCGACGATTCTTCTGCCGGTCTGCGTCGTCTGGGGCTGCATAGAAGCGTCCGTTACACAGAAATTCTACGAGATTGACGCCTTCGCGACCCGCCAGACATCCAAGACCACGAACCTAATCATCGGAACGGTCATCATCGGCATCTTCTGCTCGATTTCCTATCCGATGGCCAACGTTCACCTCGCTTACTGGCTTCTGATGATCCCGCAGCTGATTATGGCCGTCGACATGATGGTGCTGAATAATATTCTTATTTCCCTGTAGGCCCCTGCCTGCAGGATTTTTCTCTCAGGACAAAAAAGGAACGAGCAAGGATGAAACTGGATTTAATCGCCATCACTGCCTTTGGACTGGAAGCCGTTGTAAAGCGGGAAGTCGAAGCGCTTGGATATAAAATTGAAAAGACAGAAAACGGAAAAGTGACCTATACCGGAGACGAGCGTGCCATCGTGCGCTCCAACCTCTGGCTGCGCACGGCAGACCGCGTTATGCTGAAAATGGGGGAATTCCGGGCCGAAGAATCGGAAGACCTCTTTCAGACGGTAAAGGGAATGGCCTGGGAGGAACTGATTCCGCCCGACGGAAAATTCACGGTACTGGTTTCCACGGTAAAATCAAAGCTCCGAAGCGAGCCGGTAAACCAGAAAACCGTGAAGAAGGCCATCGTCTGCCGGCTTTCAGAAGCATACGGCATGGACCATTTCCCGGAGACCGGAGCGGAATATACGGTCCGTCTGACCCTGCTGAAGGATACTGCTGTTGTTGCAGTCGATACCAGCGGCGAGGCGCTCCATAAGCGCGGATACCGTACAGAGGCTGTTCCTGCGCCGATCAAGGAAACACTGGCCGCTGCGATGATTCAGCTGACCTTCTGGCATCCTGACCGTTACCTGCTGGACCCCTGCACCGGATCCGGAACGATCCCGATTGAAGCTGCCATGATCGGAAGAAACATCGCGCCGGGACTCAGCCGACACTTTGCATCAGAAGAATGGGACTTTATCCCGAAAAATCTCTGGAAAGAAGAACGGACGGCCGCCTACCAGGCGATCGACTACAGCAGGGAGCTTCACATTACGGCCTGCGACATCAGCGCCCACGCTTACCGTGCCGCGAAAATTAATGCAGAAAACGCCGGTGTCGATGAGGACATCCGCTTCCTAAACAACAACATGGCCGATCTTCTGGACCCGGAAAGCGCGGATGTTTCTGCCCTTCCTCCGTCCGGCATCATCATCATGAATCCTCCTTACGGAGAACGTATCGGAGACCGGAAAATCCAGGAGAAAATCTACCGGACTGTCTCCGACTTCTATCAGGCACGTCCGGACTGGTCCGTGTTCATGATCACCTCCGATGAAACGATTGAGAAAAAATGGTTTAAACGTCCTGCCGACCGCCGCAGGAAGCTGTACAACGGACATCTGAAAGTCTGTTACTACCAGTTCCACGGAAAACGGCCGGAACGAAAAAAATAGAATAATAAAAATCCCGGGCGGAAGTGCCGGTGAAGTGAACTGCTCCCCGTCAAGAAGACAGTGAAAAAATATAATATTTTTGACC